>JAKJBU010000069.1 GCA_022706825.1 Bacillota bacterium | reverse complement strand
CTTTGATGCAATGGTAAAGGATCAGGGTTCCATCGGGAAATATGACAGGGTTCTGCTGGACGCACCTTGCAGCGGTTTCGGTGTGATAAGAAGAAAACCCGATCTTAGATGGAAAAAGGATGCGAAGAATTTAAAGGAATTGGCTGATATGCAGCGGAGGATACTGGAGCTGGCTTCCGGGTATGTAAAGCCGGGAGGAAAATTGATATACAGTACATGTACCATAAACAGAGCAGAAAACCTTGATGTGGTAAGAGGTTTTCTGTCAAATAACCCGCAGTTTCAGATGGAGAGTATTATAGGCCAAGTACCGGAAAAGCTGGAGAATGACAGTGCCCATATGGGATATCTTGTGCTGTATCCTAACGTTCACGGTACGGATGGATTTTTTATAGCTAAAATGGAAAAGAGGTAATTGAATTTGCCGGATAAGAAGAATATTAAAGACCTGGGATTTGATGAGCTTGAAATATATATTAAAGAGCACCGGCTGCCCGGATTCAGGGCGGCGCAGGTTTTCGAATGGATATATAAGGATACGGCTTCCTTTAAGGATATGACCAATCTACCCAAGAACCTGATTGAGCAGCTGGAATGGGATTTCCATATCGGCAGGGCATATATTGCCGCAATGCAGCACTCAAAAACAGACAATACCAGAAAGTACCTGATTTGCTTTGAAGACGGTAATGCCGTAGAGTGTGTGCTCATGGACTACAGCTACGGGAAAACCTTATGCATATCAACACAATTTGGATGCAGAATGTCCTGCGAGTTCTGTGCTTCAACAACGGGGGGGCTTATCAGGTCCATGACCAGCGGAGAAATGCTTGAGGAGGTAATGGCTGTATCCCGGGATATCAGAGAAAGAATAGGCAATATTGTACTTATGGGTACGGGGGAACCCTTTGACAACTATGATCAGGTTATGAAGTTCATAAGGACAATTAATCACCCCAAGGGGCTGAATATAGGCCAAAGGCATATAACCCTTTCAACCTCCGGAATTGTTCCGAGAATATACGATTTTGCCGATGAAAAGCTTCAATGCACACTGGCGATATCACTGCACGCAGCTGATGATGAGGCCAGGAGCAGAATAATGCCCATAAACAGGAAATATAACATTGAGAAGCTTATGGAAGCGTGCAGATACTATATAAATATGACAAATAAGCGGATTACCTTTGAATATGCATTGATAAAAGATGTCAACGACAGTGTTAAGGATGCCCATAAGTTGGGAACACTGCTAAAAGGAATGCTCTGCCATGTGAATCTTATTCCGGTGAATAAGGTGGAGGGGAAAAATTTTTCAAAAGCCTCCAAGGAGAGGATAAATTCCTTTAAGGCCGCTCTTGAGGGCTTCGGAATTGAAACAACCGTCAGGAGGGAATTGGGCAGTGAAATTGACGCAGCCTGCGGGCAGCTGAGGCAGAAGCACATAAATCGGCAGGGAGTCACAAATATTTGAATTTGTTAGAGGTTTTTTATATGTTTTGTCGAAATATTTTTTTTGTAATGAAAACCGAAGGCAATTTTAATTCGGCTAAGAGTATATTTGAGGTGATTTAATGAGGTCAGCCGGCAGGACGGACATAGGTCTGGTCAGAAAAGTAAATGAGGACAGATTTTTATGCGAAAAACTTGAGGACATCGACAGCACGTATTTATACATTGTTGCCGACGGCATGGGAGGACATAATGCAGGAGAGGTAGCAAGTTCAATGGCGGTACAGGAGGTAGCTTCTTACATAAAAAATAGTATCGGAACCCTTATGCCGGGAGATGAAGAAATCAAGGATCTTATCAGAAATGCAATTATGTATGCCAACGAAAAGATTTACAAGACGTCTATACTTAAGAGCAACTGCCTTGGTATGGGAACAACCCTTTCAATGGTGCTTGCAAAGGACAGCAGCATATACATAGGACATGTAGGCGACAGCAGGATATACCTTATCAGGGGGAAAGACATATCAAGGCTTACGGAGGATCATTCCCTGGTTGCGGAGTTGGTAAAGAGAGGTACCATAAAACCGGAGGATGCATCTAATCATCCGCAGAAAAACGTCATTACAAGAGCCCTTGGAACGGAATACTCAATTGAACCGGATGTATACCAATATGATATGCAGAGCGGCGATCTTATACTGATTTGCACTGACGGGCTGTCAAATGCGGTGTGTGAAGAGGATATAGCCGGTGTAATGAATGCTGCTTCTGATTTAAACGGGGCTTGCGAGCTTCTGATAGAAAAAGCCAAGGAAAAGGGCGGCTATGACAATATAACAGCCTTAGCTATTCAGGTTTGTAAGGGTGGTGAAGATAATGATAGGTAGAGTATTGGGAGATAGATATGAAATATTGGAAAAAGTTGGCGGCGGCGGAATGGCCTTGGTGTATAAAGCAAAATGCAGACTGTTGAATAGATATGTTGCTATAAAGGTTTTGAGGCCGGAATTTACCGAAGATGAGGAATTTGTCAAGAAGTTCAGGAGAGAAGCGCAATCGGCAGCCAGTCTTTCACATCCTAATATAGTCGGGATTTATGACGTAGGAACCGAAAACAACAGCTATTATATAGTTATGGAGTACATCAAGGGGCAGACTCTTAAAGAGCTTATAAAGAGCAAAGGGACCTTGGGAGTGGAATATTCCACCAATATAGCAATTCAGATATGTTATGCATTGGAACAAGCCCATAAAAACAATATAGTTCACCGGGATATAAAATCTCACAATATACTGATACGGGAAGACAACTCTGTGAAAGTCACGGATTTTGGAATAGCCAGGGCCGTGTCTTCAAGCACTATAACAAATACAGGCAACGTAATCGGCTCTGTGCATTATTTCTCACCCGAACAGGCAAGGGGAGGATATGTCGATGAGAAATCGGATATTTATTCACTGGGAGTCGTAATGTATGAAATGCTTACGGGAAGGCTTCCTTTTGAAGGTGATTCTCCTATTGCTGTTGCTTTGAAGCATATACAGGAAGAGCCGGAGCCTCCCTCCGGGATTAACTCCAGGATACCGAAGGCCATTGAAGCAATAATAATGAAGTGTATGGAAAAGGAAGTATCCAAAAGGTATAACAGCGCTTCGGAGATAATAAATGACCTCAGACAGTCATTGGTAATGCCTAACGGAGACTTTGTAAAGAAAAACAGGTATACCGATGAAAGTACCAGGGTCCTTGAGCCTATAAAAATAATTGACAAGGAAGCAGCGGTTGATATTATTGAAGAACCGGAAAGCAAGGAACTGAATGAAGGAAAAGAAGAAAAAATCCTCATTGATGATTATTCGGTTGATCCAATCCCAAAGGTAGCCGAGGGAAAGGATAAACCCGTACAGAATAAAAGGAACGTAAAGCTTACTATTGTCGCTGTTTTTGGGGGATTACTGCTGGCTTTGCTGCTGGGCGGAGGAATATTGTTCGTTAACAGCCTCTTTACCGTAAAGGACGTGGAGGTTCCTGACATCAGGAACAATAGCGAAGAAGAGGCAAGGGAAAAGCTAAGTGCTCTCAGCCTTATACTGGAAGTTACCGAAAGGGTATTTAACAAGGATATTCCCGAAGGAAGCATTATCAGCCAAAATCCCAAGCCCAACGAGAAGAACAAGATAACCAATCCCGTAAAGGTTGTTGTAAGCAAAGGGCCCAGGAAGGTTGTAGTCCCGAAGCTTGAAGGCGAAAGCTATGACAAGGTCAAGCTCATACTTGAAGGAGAAGGACTGGTTGAGGGTTCCTTTGACCAGGAATACAGCGAATTTCCCAATGGTTTTGTAATAAGGCAGAGCATAGCTCCGGGTATCAGTGTTGATGAAGGGACTACAATAGACTATGTAATAAGTATAGGGCCGGAAAAATTCATAATGCCCTCATATCTTGGAGCAGATATTGAAGATGTTAAGACGGATCTGATTATCAAAGACCTTATATTGGGAAACATATCCTATGAAAGCAACAGTGAGCAGCCCGCAGACACAGTGCTGGAGCAGAGCATAAGGCCGGGCACTGAGGTCAGCAGGAAAAGCGTAGTGGATTTTGTCGTCAACAACTATAAGCCGGAGCCTGTACCCTCCAGCTTCAAGCTTCGTTTCACACTGCCGCCGGAGCTTGAGAGTATGAAGGTGACGGTATATAAAGTACAGAATGAAATAAGCAGCAGAATATATGAAAGTATTCACAAATCAACCGACAGCCCCCTGGAAATACCGGTAAGCGGTGTAGGGAATGTAATTTTTGAAGTATATATAAATGACAGCTTGCACGAAAGCGTAGCACACAACTTTTAACGAGGAGGGAATGTATGCAGAAAGGTGTTATAGTAAAAGGCATCGGCGGATTCTACTATGTTGACACAGGGGAAGGGGTATACGAGTGCCGTGCCAGAGGCAAATTCAGGTTAAAGAACATAACACCTTTAATAGGGGACCATGTTGAAATTGATGTTGATGCGGGAAGCCTGCAGGGTTATATTATCAGCATTCTGGAGAGGAAAAACCAGCTAATAAGGCCGACTGTAGCCAACATTGACCAGGCTGTGATAGTATTTGCGGCAAAAAAGCCTGATATAAACATGGTGCTTATGCAGAAGTTCCTGGTTTATTCGGAGTATAAGAATCTGAATGTCATAGTTTGTATAAACAAAATAGATTTGGACCCGGATGGCCACTATCTTGATGTGGTCAGAATGCTTGAGGGTATTCCCTATAAGGTAATAACCACCAGCGCGAAAACAAAAGTCGGGATAGAGCAGCTGCAGGAAATACTTAAAGATAAGGTTTCGGTTTTCGCAGGCCCCTCCGGTGCGGGAAAGTCATCTCTGCTGAACTGCATTCAGCCGGGGCTGAAGCTAAAGACCGGAGACCTGAGCAAAAAAATAGACAGAGGCACGCATACCACGAGGCATGCAGAGCTTATAAAGCTTGATGAGGGCGGCATGGTAGCGGACACTCCGGGGTTTACCTCTCTTGATATTGGCGAACTGGAGCTGTCGAAGCTTGAAAGCTGCTTTCCGGAATTTGAAAGCCACAAGAATTGCCAATTCGTTAATTGCATCCATGATAAGGAACCCCGCTGCGGGATAAGAGAGGCAGTACTCGAGGGCAAGATACACAATATAAGATATGATTTCTACATATCTCTGTTAAATGAATTGAAGAGTACTGGGGGGAGGAATTATAAATGATTAAGATTGCGCCGTCTATATTATCTGCGGATTTTGCGAATCTGGAGAGGGATATAGGTACAGTGGAGAGGGCAGGTGCTGATTGGCTTCACGTTGATGTTATGGACGGACATTTTGTTCCGAATATAACCATAGGCCCGGCTGTTGTAAAAAGCTTGAGGGCAAAAAGCAGCCTGGTTTTTGATGTGCATCTTATGATTGACAATCCTGAGTTATACATAAATGATTTTGCGGAAGCCGGTGCCGATATCATTACAGTACATGCAGAGGCTTCGGTACATTTGCACAGGCTGCTGCAAATGATAAAGGCAAAGGGCCTGAAAGCGGGTATGGCATTGAATCCTGCCACTCCTGTCAATGTACTGGAGCATATTATAGAGGATTTGGATATGGTATTGATTATGAGTGTAAACCCCGGCTTTGGAGGACAAAGATTTATTAATTCCGCTTATGAAAAGATATCAAAGGTAAGAAGCCTCATTGAGAAAAAGAATCTGTCCGTTGATTTGCAGGTTGACGGAGGAATAGGGCCTGACAATATCCGGCAGGTTGTCATGAGCGGGGCTAACATAATTGTTGCAGGTTCGGCAATTTTTAACTCGGGAAACATACCGGAAACAATAAGAATTATGAAGGAAGCAGGCATAAGTAAATAATGAAAACTGTAATAATCAGCGGCGGTGAAATAAAGGATTATGAATTCTGCAGCGGTATTGTCAGGTCTGCAGACAGGGTTATCTGTGCGGACAGCGGTACAAGGCACGCAATGAATATGAATCTGACTCCTGATGTAATAATAGGAGACATGGATTCATCACCGGCCTGGTATATAGATTTTTTCAGGAAAAAAGGCGTTGAAGTCATACAGTACCCCAAGGAGAAGGATAAGACCGATACACACATATGTGTGGAATACGCACTGGACTTCTCGACGGAAATAATATTGCTGGGAGCGACAGGGAGCCGGATTGACCATATGATTGCAAATATCTCTCTGTTGATGCTTGGAATTCGGCGGAACATACCCATAAGCATAATAGACAACAAGAACTGTATCAGGATGATTGGGGATTCCATTACACTGAAGGGGAATAAAGGTGAGTTTTTCTCCCTTATACCCTATACCGGGAAAGTAGAAGGACTGAGTACCAGGGGAGCCCATTACGAGCTTGAGAATGCAGTTATGGAGCTGGAGAACCCGTATGGCGTCAGCAATTATTTTGAAGAAGAAACCGTAAGTATAACCATTAAGAAAGGCTTTCTGCTGGTAATTAAGTCGGAGGATTAGAAACCCGAGAGAAAAAAATCAGCTTGTCGGCTTGAAAAATCCGTGTCAAATAAGACTCTGCATTAGTATTATATAATGTAGGGTTTTTATCTTTTTTTGCCATTATTCCGTCAGGGGGATTCAACAATGAGGTATACATATAAGAGATATGCCGGCTGCTTGTGTATCATACTGTCTGTCTTTCTTGTTTCAAGATTCATGCCGCTTTTTCTATGGTGTTTTGCAGTGGCGGCAGCTGTCGCAATGATAGGATTTCTGCTGTACAATTGCTTTTTTATGTAGTTAGGAGGAATGACATCATGAGTTTATTAAAACGAAAAAAACTGACTGGCTTCCTTGCATTCTGCATAGGGCTGGGAATACTCTTTGCCGTCCTGGTTCCTGCAATAGGCTGGGTAATGTTCTCGGCAATCTGCCTTATTAGCATCGGAATATTCCTTATAAAATATTGAGAGATGTTATTTCAAAAAAGACAAAAAGCGCTGAATCGCGCTTTTATTTTCGATTTTAGCTCTGTTATATTGCCCTCTGTACTTTACCCGATCTTAAACATCTGGTGCATACATGCAATCTCTGTGGAGTACCGTTTACTACGGCTTTTACAGTTCTGACGTTAGGCAGCCAGATCCTGCGGCTATGTCTGTTTGAGTGGCTTACCTTATTTCCGGAAATCATGCCTTTTCCGCAAACCTCGCAATGTCTCGCCATGGAATACACCTCCTTATAAAAACAAATATATTTTAACACAACCCGTTATAAATGGCAACAATATGTTTTTAAGGGCTGTGATTATCGTGTGATAATGTCACCTTGTAAACTATCGTGATAAAATGTCACTATGAAGAATGAGGTGCATTATCT
>JAKJBU010000068.1 GCA_022706825.1 Bacillota bacterium | reverse complement strand
TTATATAAGTATTTATAACCTGAATAAATATAGCCTTGTCGATATTTGCTTTGGACATGGCAAACATGATTTCAAAAGTTCTGTCGAAACATTCCGCTGCCTTTTGGAACTCTCCAGACTCGGAATATATTATCCCCATTGCACCCAGGATCTCTGCCTTCAGGTCATTATCCTTATAGTTTCCCTCAAGAGCCTTGGTAAGGCATTTAATAGCCGCCGCATCATCCCCTCTTTTATGGTGGGCAACTCCCAGTACTCTCAAGGCATGCTTCATTTCATTCATAGTAAGCATTTTTGAATCAAGGTATGCTTCAATATACCTTACAGCCTTGTCGTTATCCCGATCCAGGTATTCAAGTCCCTTCTTCAGCCTTCTTTCCGCCATTGTTGAGGGCATGAACCATAATAGTATTACTACCATGGACACATCTCCTGTAATTATGAATGGCTTTAACTCCTCCGGCAGATGTTCAAACAATCCTGAAATATACATTATATTTATTATTACTGCAACCACCCATAGAAAAATCTTTAAAAATGCTTCAATAAGCCTTTTCCTGTTCACATTTTCACCTTCATTAGCCATATCTATTTTTCTTCAGTAAATATCCTTGCACATTATATCAACTTTTATGATAAAAAACGCGTACATCCCCCATTGTATAGGAAAGCATACTTTCCCATACAATAAAAAATAACGGCGCAGCCGTTATTCCTATTTTAATCCTTTGAATGAACCGATGATTGCTTTTGCTTTAGCTTCATGCTCATCGGATAAATCGTTCTTGTAATGAAATATAAAGGAAATCACCTTATCCTTATATCTTAGCCTGTGATACATCATGTCCGTACCGGTAGCTTCGTCGAACACCAGCGCCCCATAAGCCGTTCCAATATCAGGTATGTCTATATTATCATATCTCTCTGCTTTCATATAATCATCCAGGCTTAACTCTTCCTTAATTCTGTCCTGGTTGATTTCAAGCTTTTCGTCAATTATTTCATTAATTACAAAAAATAAATCATTTTCTGTCTTGAAGGTAATTGTATAAGATTTCAGTTCTTCGTCGTACTCCTCCTTACTCTTGGTAAAATCCTTCTGCATATCTATGCTCCAGTCCCCGTCTCTGCCCTTACATAGGTATGTATCGGCTTCCTTTATACATCCTGCTGCAAGCAGAATCAGAATTGAAGCCGCAACTATCGCAAGAACTCTTCTCATAAACATTCCCTCCTTATGCCGCCTTTGCGGCCTTTCCTTTTTTGGCCAGAGCCAATAACAGGCCCAGTGCAATTGATAGAAATGCAGAAATAAGGACTCTGTATTGAGCAGGCAGCATGAATACTATTGTATGGGCAGGTATCCAGAAAAAAGGGCATGTCTTAAGCCAGCTGAATTCGACAAGGGAATGCCAGTCGTTCCTGTCAATCAGGCTGCTTATTGTAGTTCTGCCTTTGCTGCTTTCATACCTGCTGTCGATATACATGTCTGTAAACCTGTGAAAAGCCATCATTATAGGCCCGAAGGTAAGATTCATAATTGCACTTGTAAAAAAAGCCAAGGCCAGAGCGGATTCCTTGAAGGGCAGTCTCCCTGCTGCCTGAGCTGCTGACGTGCCGCCCATGTATACCGTAAATACAAGGGTGGTCATCATTCCGATGATACCCCAGATTATAGATTTATAAAAAACACCTTTTGGAATCATCCATTCTCCTCTGAGAACTCTTATACCGAGCAAATCTCCCATAGTTGCCAGTATGGCAAACTTGATGAATCCCATTACATAAGGGTGGGCGTCGGTAGCAGCCATAAATGCCGACCGGGTAGCCGGAACTGCCAGAACCAATATCCACAACAGCAACGCAATGATCCATATAATACTGCCTTTTTTCACTGTAACATCCTCCTGCAAAATTTAACTGAAATTATAATAACATATTTTTTCGCTCAAGCTCAATACCAGAGCTTTTCCTTATGGAAGTTCCGTCATGTTTAGCAAACCAAGCGTACAACAAGCCAAATAAAAATGAAGCAAGCACCCTGCTCACCATCACTATTACCCCATTTGCACCAACTGCTGTAAAGACTATGGTCTCTTCAACAACGGCATGGCACATGCCAATAAATATAAACATGGTATTAAGTTGTTTCCTTGTCATTTCAACCTCTTTTTTCATCCTAATTATTACTCCCGATCCGAAAACCAGTCCGATGATGTATACTACTATCATCCCAAAAGCGGCTTCTCCCGGCAGCCCTATAAGCTCCGAAACCTTTCTAAGCTTTACGGACAGCTTCTCCATCCATCCTATTTCCTTGAGATATTCGATGCCGATAAGCAAAGGAACTACAATAACCGTCATCTTAAATATTGTTGAAAAGCTGACTTCAAATGTTTCCATAAAAACTTCCGCCCAATTCATCTTCTATACCCCCGGGATTAATATATTCAATATGAAGCATACCAGTACTGCTGCAATAAACCTTATTCCTATTATCATGAACCCGTTTCCGCCTGCTTTGTTTATCACCGCTGTCTCCAATATGAATGAATGAAATATGGTAACAAAGGTGCTTACAATGGTTAACTGCTTTACTGTAATGTCCACGACAGCCATAGCAGCAATTGCACTATATAATGTTACCTGCCCCATCATAATAATCAGTGCTCCTTCTCCGGGCAATCCTATATAGCTCATAAACGGTCCAAAAAGGTCCGCAATCCTGACGAGCCATCCCGAATGCTCCAATACCTTCAGAACAAAAACTGCAGGAATAATGTATTTTATAAGATCCAGAATGACCTTTAAGGCACTATTGATTCCACGTATAATAGTCTGTTTTATAACCATAGTACACTTCCTTCACATCAGTTTTTATTTTAGTTTTATTAACCCCGCAGTCCTTAAGGCAACCTGTTCAGGATCTACTGCCGCTCTTGCAACTCCTGTTTCTATTGCAGCCTTTGCCACTGCTTTGGCAACAGCCGGGGCAACTCTCGGGTCAAAAGCCTTTGGAATTATATAATCCTCCGTCAATTCATCGGCCGGAATTATTTCAGAAAGTGCATAAGCTGCAGCCAGCTTCATTTCCTCGTTAATCGCGGATGCACGTACATCAAGAGCACCTCTGAATACACCCGGGAATGCCAGTACATTGTTTACCTGATTGGGGTAGTCCGATCTTCCCGTACCGATAATACGCGCTCCGGCTTTTTTTGCCGGTTCAGGATCTATTTCCGGAACAGGATTTGCCATTGCAAAAATAACAGCGTCTTTGTTCATACTCCTGACCATGTCTTCACTTACGATATTGGCTGAGGATACTCCGACAAACACATCCGAATTCACCATAGCATCTGCCAATGTGCCTTTTCGGCATTCTTTGTTTGTTACAAGGGCAATTTCCTCTTTAGCCCAATTCATGCCTGTATTTCTTCCTCTATAAATAATACCGGCTCTGTCACATAAAATGGCATCTTTAACTCCGGCGCTGAGCAATATCTTGGTAATTGCAATACCGGCCGCACCTGAACCGTTTATGACAACAACAAGCTCCTGAAGCTTTTTCCCGGTAATCTTTATGGAATTCAGAAGGCCGGCAAGCACTATGATTGCAGTTCCGTGCTGATCATCATGGAAAACAGGTATTGAAAGCTTCTTCTTAAGCTTGTTTTCTATCTCGAAGCATGCCGGAGCAGCTATATCTTCAAGGTTTATTCCTCCGAAGGCAGGCTCTATCAGAGTTACTGATTCAACTATCTTATCTGCATCGGTGGTATTAAGGCATATCGGGAAAGCATCAACTCCGCCGAAATTCTTGAACAAAACGGCCTTACCTTCCATAACCGGCAAGGCAGCATGGCTACCGATATCCCCCAGCCCCAGGACAGCCGTGCCGTCTGTTACAACTGCCACCATATTGCCCTTGAAAGTATATTCATAAACTTTATCGGGATCCTTTTGAATCTCCTTGCAGGGCTCTGCAACCCCCGGAGTATATGCAAGGCTCAGGCTTTCTTTATCATTAACCGGCACCTTGCTTACTACTTGAAGCTTTCCCCTTTTATCCCTATGAAGTTTAAGTGCATCTTCCCTTAATGACATAATCATTCCTCCATATTATCTTTGATATTTACTTCTTCCGATTTTGTACAAATCTTTTCCTTCCGTATCTGCTATTACAATGGCCGGGAAATTTTCCACTTTTAATTTGAATATTGCCTCGGGGCCCAGGTCTGCAAATGCCACAACCTCTGCTTCCTTTATAGCTTCTGCAAGCATAGCCCCTGCTCCGCCGACTGCCGCAAAGTATACACACTTATTTCTGACTATGGAATCAATTACATCTTTACTGCGTGACCCTTTTCCAATCATGCCTTTGAGGCCCATTTCCATCAGCACGGGGGCATAAACATCCATACGGCAGCTCGTTGTAGGGCCTGCAGAGCCTATTACATTACCGGGCTTTGCGGGACAAGGCCCGACATAATAAATAACCTGCCCGTTAAGCTCAAAGGGCAGTTTTTCTCCCCTTTCCAGCAATTCAGCCAACCTTTTATGAGCAGCATCACGCCCGGTATATATAATCCCGTTTATAAGCACCCTGTCCCCCGCATATAAATTGCATGTCACCTCATCTGTCAAAGGTGTATTTATAATCCTGGACACTCTTTTGCACCTCCTGCTTCGCTTATAGTACTGCTTCCTTATGCCTTGCGGCATGACACTGGATATTTACTGCGACAGGCATGCTTGCCAAATGGGCGGGAAAGGTCTCAATGTTTACTGCAAGGGCTGTAATCCTGCCCCCAAAGCCTTGAGGGCCTATACCCAGATTGTTGATTTCCTCAAGCAGCTCATTCTCCAGTTTGGCAACCTCAGTGTTGGGATTATGTTCTCCTACAGTGCGCAATAAAGCCTTTTTGGCAATCAATGCAGTCATTTCGACAGTACCCCCGATACCTACACCTACAATTACAGGCGGACACGGATTTGAACCCGCCTTATCCACCGTATCTATTACAAATTTCTTGATTCCGTCGACTCCTTCGGAAGGTGTAAGCATACGAAGGGCACTCATGTTTTCGCTTCCTCCTCCTTTTGGAGCTATAATAATTTTTAACCTGTCTCCCTTTACAATGGTTGTATGAATAATTGCCGGTGTGTTGTCGCCGGTATTCTTTCTCACCAGAAAAGGGTCATCAACTGCAGACTTCCTTAAATACCCGTTTTTATACCCGCGCCTTACACCTTCGTTAATCGCCTCATAAAAATCTCCTCCAACCAGTCTCAAGTCCTGGCCAAGTTCAGCAAAAACAACTGTCAAGCCTGTGTCCTGGCAAATAGGCACTTGATTCCTTGCAGCTATTTCCGCATTCTTAAGAATATCAAGAAGCGTTTCCCTTCCAACAGGCGATTCCTCCTTCAGGACCGCATCTTCAAGGGCTTTTTTTACATCCCGGGGAAGAAAGTAATTTGATTCGATACATAAATTCTCAACAGTATTGGTGATTACATCAACATTAAGTTCTCTCATCCGGTTTTCCTCCCTGCATACCACGTATGATTTTTCTATCTGTGCAGATACCTGCCTAATTTTTCAAGACGGTTCAACACTTCGTCCAAAGTATCCATGCTTCTTGCAAAATGCAGCCGTATTAAATTGTTGACAGGTTCCATGAAAAAGCTTGAACCCGGCACCGCAGCAACACCGATCTCCATAATCATCCATTCACAGAATTGCAAGTCAGTCCATCCCTTAAACTTATCCATTGATAAGAATTCTGAAATATCCATCATAACAAAATAAGTGCCCTGAGGCGTATTGTGCCGTAAACCTATTTCATCCAGGCGCCTGCAGAAATAATTTCGCTTTTCGGTATATTTCCTTTGAAGATCTTTATAATATGACTCCCCAAAGTTTACACCGACGCATGCAGCTTCTTGCAGCGGTGCCGGAGCACATATCGTCAGAAAATCATGAACTTTTTTAGCGCTTTCAATTACCTTTTCCGGCCCAATCAGATATCCAAGGCGCCAGCCTGTAATAGAATAGGTTTTGGACAGGGAGCTGCAGGTTATCGTATGTTCGAACATATCAGGAAGGCCTGCCATATGAACATGATGAAAAGGTTCGTATATTATATGCTCATAGACTTCATCGGTAATTACATATGCATCATACCTCAATGCCAAATGTCCTATAAACTCCAGTTCTTCTGTTGTAAATACCTTACCCGTCGGATTGGACGGATTGCATACAATGATTGCCTTCACATTATTCCGGAAAGCATCTTCCAAAACCTGTTTGTCAAAACTATAGTCCGGAGGATTCAAGGGAACTATTATCGGGTTTGCCCCCGACAGAATCGTGTCCGCCCTGTAATTTTCATAATAGGGGCTGAATATAATAACATTATCCCCCGGATTGCAGATTGTCATCATAGCACTCATCATTGCTTCCGTGCCGCCGCAGGTGACCAGCACCTCCATATCGGGATCAATGGTTCGATTAATAGCTTTCCCGTGTTTTTTTGCCAAAGCGCTTCTAAGATTGTAGGAACCGTATGTAAATGTATATTGATGAGGGCCGTTATATGCTGCATAAGCCAATGCATCCAAAATCTCCTTGGGGGGGTCAAAATCAGGAAACCCCTGTGAAAGGTTTATTGCCCCGTAGGCCTCGGAAATCCTGGTCATACGTCTTATGACTGAATCGGTAAATATACTTACCTTGCTGCTTAATTCAGGCATTTCAATACCTCCTTGATTGCTTCATTCATTTAGCCTTAACCGCCTTAATCGATGCGGACATAATATACTCTCCGACTTTTAAGTTGTGCGACCATTTTGCGGCATATTCCTCAGATACCTCTTTAGTATCAATATTAATATTACTGAATCCGGCTTTCTCTATATATGCCTTGAGTTCTTCAACTGAAGAAGCACCGGCGACTCACCCGCAGTAAAGCTTTTCATCCTGCTTCATTTCATTTGAAAGTTCCTTGACCAAAACCACGTCGGAAATTGCTATTCTGCCGCCTTTTTTTAACACCCGGTACGCTTCATCATATACCCTCTGCTTTTTAGGGGATAAGTTGATAACACAATTTGAGATAATCACGTCCGCCGTATTATCGGCTACCGGAAGGTTCTCAATTTCTCCCAGTCTGAAATCTACATTGAAATATCTGTGCTTCCTTGCTAAAATCCTTGATTTACTCAACATCTCAGGAGTCATATCCACCCCGATTACATACCCTTTGGGGCCTACCTTCCTTGATGCAAGGAAACAATCTATTCCTCCGCCGCTTCCAAGATCAATTACTGTTTCGCCTTCTTTTATCTCTGCGATTAGCTGAGGATTTCCGCAGCCCAGCCCCATGTCGGCGCCTTCCGGAATTTCCTGCATTTCTTCTTCGGAATACCCGATTCCTCTTGATATATCTTTTGCAGATTTTTTAACACTGATATTACTGCCGCAGCAGCCCCCATCTTTTGCCCTGCCGGAGGCAATGCTGCCGTAGCTTCTGCGAATAGCATTTCTAATGTCAGTCTTTATTTTAGCCACAATATATCACCTCTTGTCTAAAAATACCTTTTTCTCTTTTTGCATATTCCTATATATGGTAATGCTAATGCTTAATTGCTATCCTAAGACTAAACCTTCACCATCTTTTATTATAACAGAATTACTTTTGATTGCATAATTATAACTTCAAAACAATATTAAACCTGCAGGTATTGATGGGCAAGGTTGGGGTGGAAAGCAACGGAGTTTTGAGTTATAATAATATAAGCCTTCTATAAAGGAA
>JAKJBU010000067.1 GCA_022706825.1 Bacillota bacterium | reverse complement strand
GCAGGACAGCAGGAAAAAGACAAACTTCCTTATATTGCCGTATATGATTCTGCCTTCTTCAACTGCCGATACTATTGTGGCAAAATTGTCATCCATAAGTATTATATCTGCGGTACCCTTGGCAACATCGGTGCCGGTTATCCCCATTGAAACACCTATATCCGCCTTCTTCAAAGCCATGGCATCATTAACTCCGTCTCCGGTCATAGCCGCAATATGCCCTCTCTTTTTAAGCATTTCCACGATTCTCACCTTATGCTCGGGAGATACTCTTGCGTACACACTGGTATTTTCGACTCTGTTGAAAAGCTCTTCATCGGAAAATTTATCCAGTTCATTACCTGTCAGTACGCCGGAATGCTCTTCCATAAGCCCAAGCTCCGCGGCAATAGCTACTGCAGTGTCCTTATGGTCCCCTGTAATCATAACCGGTTTTATTCCGGCTTCTTTACATATCTTTATCGCCTCGGAGGCCTCCACTCTGGCAGGGTCTATCATTCCCATAAGCCCGACAAATATCAGGTCATTTTCAATTTCATCCGAGCTTATTGCTTCAGGCAGCTTATCGTATTTCCTATAGGTAAAGGCAAGTACTCTAAGAGCATCTCCCGCAAACTCGCTGTTAACCTTGGCTATTTGCTGCTTCATAGCTTCGGTCATGTCAATCACGCTGCCGTTTTGGAGCATTTTGGAGCACCTGCCCAATATTATATCGGGAGCACCCTTTGTAAAAGACACTATTTTGTTTTGAATGAAATTATCATGGAAAGTAGTCATCATTTTTCTTTCGGAATCAAAGGGTATCTCTTCAATCCTGGCATGGGCTTCATTCATTTTTGCCTTATCAAAGCCTGCCTTTGCACCTGCGACAACAAGGGCTCCTTCGGTAGGATCCCCTATTATCCCCCAGAGGTTTTCCCTGGCATCTTTCTGCTCAAGGGTGGAGTCATTGCATAATACTCCCGCAGAAAGCAGGAGCTTCAACCCGGGTTCCGTCTCCGGATTGATTTTTTCGTCTTCAAATGTAATCTCTCCTGAGGGATTGTATCCCTGTCCCGATATTTTATAGACATTCCCGTCCGTATAGGCTCTCACCACGGTCATTTCGTTCTGTGTAAGAGTACCGGTCTTGTCCGAGCATATTACCGTTACACATCCAAGAGTCTCAACCGCAAGGAGCTTTCTGACTATTGAGTTTCTCCGCACCATCCTCTTCATCCCCAGTGCAAGTACAATTGTGACAACAGCCGGCAATCCTTCAGGTATTGCGGCAACTGCAAGGCTTACTGATACCAGGAACATCTCCAGGATATCGCCGCCTCTCATAAACCCAATGGCAAAAACAACGGCACATATTATAAGGCAGGCCAGCCCCAGCCATCTACCCAGCTCATTCAGCTTTTGCTGCAGGGGGGTTGTTTCATCTTCAAAAGTCTGAATTGCTTCGGCTATTCTGCCGATCTCAGTATTTGTTCCTGTGTTGACCACTATTCCTTTGCCCCTGCCATAGGTTACTATGGTGCTCATGTATGCCATGTTGAGCCTGTCGCCTATTGAAACCTCAGTATCAAAGGCCTTGCTTGCATCCTTTTCCGACGGTACTGATTCCCCCGTAAGTGAGGCTTCCTCCACTTTAAGGTTAGAGCTTTCTATAAGCCTCATATCGGCAGGTATGCTGTCTCCCGCCTCAATAAATACGACATCCCCGGGTACAAGGTTTTTTGCGGGGACTGTCTCTATGCGCTCATCTCTAAGCACCTTTGCATTTGGAGCCGACATCTTTTTAAGCGCTTCCATGGCTTTCTCCGCTTTTCCTTCCTGCACAACCCCCAGGACAGCATTTACAATTACTATTGCAATTATTACAATAGAGTCGGATATTTCTCCAACCATTCCGGAGACTATACTGGCGATAATAAGTATTACCACAAGGAAATCCTTAAGCTGTCTGCCGATTTTAACCCATACCGGTTCTTTTTCCTTTTCCTTCAGTTCATTATAGCCGTACTTTTCAATCCTGCCGGCGGCTTCCTCTCTGGAAAGGCCTTTCTGCAAATCTGTCGAAAGCTCCTCGGAAATTGCCTGGATACCCTTGTTGTACCAGTTCAGGTTCATTAAATCCCCTCCATATGATAATATTTTATTATTTGTTTATCAGCCTGAATTATTACATTGCATCCCCCATTGTATAGGAAAGTATACTTTCCTATACAATAAAAATGCCTTTGACGCAAAAACAATTTTTTGCACCAAAGGCCTCTAAAATCAAATATATTATCTGCCAAGTATCTCAACCAGCTCTACACCGTTATTTCTCTCCGTTACCGTCCTGATGGACCATTCATTCTGGAAAAGCAGCACAGGGTTCAAGGATTGATCCTGTACAATCATTGTATCAGTTGTAATCCTAAAGGTTTCCGGATTAAATTCCGGATTCTTTACCCATCTGATATACTTATAGGGCAAATGCTCCATGCTTATATCCACGCCGTATTCATTTTTCAGCCTGTATTCCAATACCTCCAGCTGAAGTATACCCACAACTCCAATAATAAATTCCTGGGTTATGGCATCTTTTTGGCGGAATAACTGGATGGCGCCTTCCTCCGATATCTGCTCTATACCCTTCATAAACTGCTTGCGCTTCAGGGAGTTTTTGGTATACACCCTTGCAAAATGCTCCGGTGCAAATACGGGTATTCCTTCGAACCTGAAGCTGCCTCCCTCGCACAAGGTGTCTCCTATCTTGAAAATTCCGGGATCGAATACTCCGATGATATCCCCTGCATAAGCCTCTTCAACAATCTCCCTATCCTGGGCCAGGAACTGCTGCGGCTGAGACAGCCTTATCATCTTGCCCCCCTGTACATGGTTGACTTCCATGCCTTTGGTGAATTTCCCGGAACAAATCCGAAGAAACGCTATCCTGTCCCTGTGGGTGGGATTCATATTTGCCTGGATTTTAAAAATGAATCCGGAGAACTCTTCCTTCTCCGCATCTATCTCACCGATGTCCGCATTTCTGGAAAGAGGCGGTGTTGTTAATTCAAGAAATTCCTCCAGAAACACCTGAACTCCGAAGTTGGTCATGGCACTGCCAAAAAACACCGGAGTCAGCTCCCCCTTCAGGACTTTTCTTCTGCTGAACTCGTCTCCCGCAACATCCAGCAGCATTATATCATCAATAAGCTTATTATGAACATCCTCTCCAAGAAGATCAGAAAAGACAGGATCGTCAACATTGCCTTTAGAGGACCCTACTATGCTTTGTCCATGGTCACCGCCGTTAAACAGCTCTATCTGGGACAGCTTTCTGTCGTAAATACCCAGAAAGCTTCCTCCGACTCTTATTGGCCAGTTCATAGGAAATGACTGAATTCCCAGCACCTTCTCGATTTCTTCCGCCAGTTCAAAGGGATCCTTCCCTGCTCTGTCCATTTTATTAATGAAAGTGAAAATCGGTATTCCCCTCATTTTGCATACGTGGAACAGCTTCCTGGTCTGTTCCTCAACACCCTTTGCCGAGTCAATTATCATCACCGCGCTGTCTGCCGCCATAAGTGTTCTGTAAGTATCTTCGCTGAAATCCTGATGCCCGGGTGTATCAAGAATATTAATGCAATAACCGTTATATTCAAACTGCATTACACTTGAAGTAACAGAGATTCCCCTCTGTTTCTCAATCTCCATCCAGTCGGATACGGCGTACTTCTGAGCTTTCCTGGCTTTTACAGAACCCGCAAGGCGAATGGCGCCTCCGTACAGCAAAAGCTTTTCTGTCAAAGTTGTCTTTCCCGCATCAGGGTGGGATATTATGGCAAAGGTTCTTCGCCTTCTGATTTCCTTTTGTAATTCCTGTTGTGCAGCCGGCATTCTATTACTCCTCTATTGTTCAGTATATACTTTTATATTTTTAACTTGTTCATCAAGTCCCAAGTATCACATTCCGTGACTTATTAATTTTACACGAACAGCAATAGAGTGTCAATTAAAGCATCAATATACCGGAGTGCAGAAGCCGGCATATTTGGGATTTTTACCTACGGTAATTTCAAAAAACAGGCTCTTCAGCTTAGTACATATATCCCCCGGCCTTCCTGTACCTACAGTCCTCCTGTCCACTTCAACTATCGGCATTACTTCCATAGCAGTTCCGCTGAAGAACACCTCCTGTGCCGAGAAAAGCTCATTCCTTGGGATGCTTCTCTCTACTACCTCCATTCCAAACTCTTCCTTTGCGAGAGTGATAATCGTTTCTCTTGTTATTCCCTCAAGTATATTGTCTGAAGGCGGCGGGGTTACCAGTTTTCCTTTTTTCACCATGAAAATATTTTCTCCGGGCCCTTCACATACATTTCCGTTATCAGTGAGGAATAATGCCTCATCAAATCCGTTTCGAAGCACTTCCAGGGATGCCAGTGCCGAATTCAGGTATGCCGCTGATGCCTTAGTCCTTGGAGGCAGCATATTATCCCTGAGCCTCTGCCATGAAGTAAATGCAACACGCATTTCCTGCTTGCCCGAAAAATTCCCCAGGGGCTGGCAGTAAATAAGCAGTCTGTTATCATCATCCAACAGTGTAGGATTCAACCCTTCACCGCCTTTATATGCCAAAGGCCTTATATACACCGTTGTCCTGAAGCCGTTCCTTCTCAGAAGCTCAGCAGTAATGTCGGAAAGCTCTGATACCGTGTATGGAATATCAATGTACAGAGCCTTGCAGGATTGAAGCAGCCTTTCATAGTGCTCCTTAAATCTGAAGCCGTACAGCTGCTGTCCTTCTTCATCCCAATATGCTCTTATTCCCTCAAAGCAGGCAAGCCCATAATTGACCACCTTGCTTCTTATACTTATACTCACTTCTTTTTCCGGTACTATTTTTCCATTGAAAAAAACATATGATTCGTCCATAATTACATCTCCTTAGTTTTTCTAAAAATCATCTATACACTCATTTATAGGCTCTCCCGCCGGAACCATCGGAAGCACCAGGTCATCCGGATGTATGATGCATTCTATTACAACAGGCTCATTCATATCAAAAGCTTCTTTAAAAGCCTTTTCGACTTCATCATTTTCAGTGATTTTCGCCGACTTTATCCCAAAAGCATCGGCAAGCTTTGTAAAGCTTACTTCATCCGCAAGGCTTGTATGGGAATACCTTTCGCCGTGGAAAATCTTCTGCCACTGGCGCACCATCCCCAGAGAACTGTTATTCAAAACCACCTGAACAATCGGAAGCTTGTATTTTGTAATGGTAGAAAGCTCGGAAAGATTCATCCTGAAGCTTCCGTCCCCTGCTATATTAATCACCTTGCAATCAGGCTTTCCCACTGCTGCGCCTATTGCCGCACCAAGGCCGTAGCCCATTGTTCCAAGCCCTCCCGATGATATGAATGTCCTGGGATCGGCAAAGGGATAATACTGTGCCGTCCACATCTGATTCTGCCCCACCTCGGTAGTTATTATACTCTTGCCTTGAGTAAGCTCATAAAGCTTTTTCATCAAATATTGGGGATTCAAGGATCCTTTGCTTTTATATGAAACAATATAAGCCTCTTTCCAGCTTTGTATCTGTTTGTTCCAGATGCCCTCCTTCTTTTCGTCAATTCTCTCCAGTAAAAGCCTCAGATATTTCTTAACATCACCGCAAAGGGGAATTTTTGTATCTACGTTTTTCCCCAATTCCTCCGGGTCAATATCTATATGAATAATATTGGCATAAGGAGCAAAGCTGTCAGCCTTGCATATTGTCCTGTCACTGAACCGTGCCCCGACAGCTATGAGAAGATCGCAGTTGCATATGGCAATATTTGAGCATCGTGACCCATGCATGCCGGCCAGGCCTGTAAAATAAGGATGAGTTCCCGGGAATACCCCCGTACCCATTAATGAGCAAGCCACAGGAGCCTTTATCTTCTCCGCGAATTCCAGCAGTTCCCGGCAGGAATCCGAAATCTTGACACCGCCTCCCGCATAAATCAACGGCCTCTTACTGTTGTTTATCAATTCAACTGCCTTATCCAGGTATAAGTCCGTTTCACAGCTCATTTCCGGCAGATTGGAGGTGTCATAGCCGGTATCTGCCTCCGCAGGCTCATATTCTATTACAGCCTGCTGCACATCCTTGGGAATATCAATGAGTACCGGCCCCGGACGCCCGGACCTTGCAATCTCAAAAGCTTCCCTGACAATTTTCGGAAGTGTTTCCGGATTCATTACCAGATAGTTCTTTTTTGTTATGGTCTTTGTAATGCTTGTAATATTAAGCTCCTGAAAGGAATCCTTGCCAAGAAGCGACCTTGCCACCTGCCCCGTGATTACAACCATCGGAACTGAGTCTCTGGATGCAGTTGCTATTCCCGTTACAGTGTTGGCAGCCCCCGGGCCTGAAGTTGCCAGGACAACTCCTACCTTCCCCGTTGCCCTTGCGTATCCGTCCGCAGCATGAGCTGCACCTTGCTCATGGGCAGTCAATATATGGGTTATGTCCTTCCTTTCGTAAAGAGCATCATAAATATTTATAACCGTGCCTCCCGGGTATCCGAATATCGTATCGACTCCCTGTTCCCGGAGGCATTCCAACAGTGCCTCAGCACAATTCAATCTCATTTCATCACCTCCAAACTAAATCAGAATGTTTTCTGCAACAATACTGCCCATCTTTTCCGTCCCGACTAAAGTCATTCCCTGCTGCATTATGTCAGCTGTCCTGTATCCTTTGTCCAAAGCATTATTTACAGCCTCAAGGACTGCATCTGACTCCTTCTCCATTCCGAAGCCGTATTTCAGCAGCATTCCGCAGCTGAGTATTGCAGCCAGGGGATTTGCAATGTCCTTTCCCGCAATATCAGGTGCTGAGCCGTGTATAGGTTCAAACAAACAGGCTTTTGAGGCTCCCAGGCTGGCTGAAGGCAGCATCCCGAGAGAACCGGCAAGCATAGATGCCTCATCGCTTAATATGTCCCCGAACAGGTTCTCCGTGAGTATCACATCGAACTGCCCCGGATTCCTGATAAGCTGCATTGCCGCATTGTCCACATACATATATGCTATTTCCACATCCCCATAATCCTTCATAATGCTTCCTGTAACCTCACGCCACAGCCTTGAGCTTTCGAGGACATTTGCCTTGTCAACAATAGTAATTCTCTTTCTTCTCTTTCTTGCAATGCCAAAAGCTATTCCTGCAATCCTTTCAATTTCACGGGATGTGTATTCCATCATGTCCCATGCCTTGATTCCGTCCTTTGTCTCGACTCTTTTCTTTTCACCAAAATATGCGCCCCCCGTAAGCTCACGAACAATCATTATATCAAAGCCTTGTGACAGTATCTCCGCTTTCAGCGGGGAAGCGGTTCTAAGCTGCGGAAAAAGCATTACCGGCCTCAGATTGGCAAATAATTTGAGAGCTCTTCTGATACCCAGAAGCCCAGCTTCCGGCCTCAGGTTCCCGGGAAGGCCGTCCCATTTCGGCCCCCCTACGGCGCCCAGAAACACCGCATCGCTTCCCGCGCAAATATCAACAGTCTCATCGGGCAGCGGCACTCCCGTCTCATCAATTGCCCTGCCCCCCAACAGAGCTTCCCGGTATTCAAACTTGCATTTAAATCTTTCCGATACTGCATAAAGCACCTTTAATGCTTGTTCAGTTACCTCCGGCCCGATTCCGTCTCCCTTTATCAAAGCAATTTTCATAGACCCTTCCCCCGTTTCCTTACATAATTTATCAATCCTTCGGCTTTCATTATTTCCTGCATAAATTCGGGGAAGGATTCAGCCTGATAGGTCCGGCCTTTGGTGATATTTGTTATTCTTCCTGTCTTAGTGTCCGCTTCCACCAGGTCACCCTTTTCTATATCCTTTGCTGCAGCAGCGCATTCAAGTATGGGAAGCCCTATATT
>JAKJBU010000066.1 GCA_022706825.1 Bacillota bacterium | reverse complement strand
ACAACGGCAGAGCTGACCCCCGAAAATGAGGAGGAAGCACAGGATATTGAAAGGAATTCCGAGTTGGACGGGAAAAGGGCAATCATGGGGGGCATCATAGTATCTGTAAAGCAAAAAACCACAAAAACAAACAATATGATGGCTTTTGTGGAATTGGAGGATTTGTACGGTACTTTGGAAATAATAGTGTTCCCCAAAATATATGACAGATTCAAGAGCCTTCTTGTTCAGGATACAATAGTTCTGGTGGAGGGCAGAATAAGCCAGAAGGAAGAAGAGGCTGCAAAGATAATATGTGATGCTGTCAGGCCTTTGAAAAAGTATGCAGGCAGGAAGCTTTACATAAGAATAAACACCGGGCAGCAGCCGGATATTATTGAGCAGTTGAAAAAAGTGCTGATTGAATATAAAGGGGCACAGCCGGTAATTTTGGTAGACGAAGCTAATAAGGATAACGGAAAGAGCAGGGTAATGAAAGCTGACAGCAGTATTTGGGTTGATATAAATGATAAGCTGCTTAATGAGCTGAAAGAGGTAGCAGGATCCGATTGTGTGGCAGTCAAGTAACGATATATAGAATAATCTTGATATTAAAGGGCATTTCATTTAAAATTATTTCTAAGCAAGAAGTTGCTCCACCAACAGAGATTTGAAGTATATGTAATATTTTGCGGACATAAAGGTTTGACAATAAAGGAGGCAACAATTATGTGGACAGTTGTATATCTGGCAAAGAACAAGAAAATCGCCGAAAAGATAAGCAGGCTGATGACAAACGAGGGGGTTCTCGTTAAACTGCAGCCGGTAAACAAAAATATCAGTGAAGAAGACAGTTATGTTGAAATATTGGTACTTGAATCTGAGGTGGAGGAAGCACACAATATTTTATATGAACTTGGATATTAATATGGTATCAGACACTATATTAAATATATTTTCATACAATATTGGGACATATTATGACCATCTAGGACAAAAGGAGGTACACCCATGAAGAATATTGCAGTATTAACCAGCGGAGGCGATGCGCCGGGGATGAACGCCGCCATACGGGCAGTTGTAAGAATGGGCATAATCAGCGGGTTTAATGTATTTGGGGTAAGGAAGGGCTTCCGGGGGCTTATTAACGGGGATTTTGAAAAAATGAACGAATCCTCCGTATCTGATATTATACAAAGAGGCGGAACTATACTGCAGACGGCCAGAAGTGAAGAATTCAAGACAGAAGAAGGTCAGGATAAGGCAGCCAAAATGGCAAAGATTTTTGATATTGACGGTTTGGTGGTTATTGGAGGGGACGGGTCTTTTGCCGGAGCCAAAAGGCTTTCGGAAAAAGGCGTTGCCTGCATAGGGGTGCCCGGCACCATTGACAATGACCTGGCTTATACTGATTATTCAATAGGCTTTGATACAGCTGTAAATAATGTGCTGGATGCAATTAACAGAATAAGAGATACTTCATCCTCCCATGAAAGGGCAAGCATTATTGAGGTAATGGGAAGGTACTCAGGGGATATAGCGCTGTATGCGGGACTGGCGGGAGGAGCGGAAGGCATCATAGTACCTGAGATGGGATTTGAGCTGGATGATATCTGCAGGCTGCTGATAGAGAGGAAAAACAAAGGCAAGCTTCACAGTATAATAATCCTTGCGGAAGGAGCAGGTGACGCAAAGCAGCTGGAGCAGCAGATAATGGAGAATGTGGATATTGAGGTAAGGTCAACCATATTGGGGTATATACAAAGAGGCGGAAGCACAACCGCCTTTGACAGGATACTGGCAAGCAGGCTTGGGGCCAGGGCAGTGGAGCTGCTGGCGGAAGGAAAATCGTCAAGGGTAGTGGGTATAAGGGATAATAAGCTGATAGATATGGAAATAGTAGAAGCCCTTGGTATGAAAAAAGTATTCCCGCGGGAGCTTTATGAGTTGGCAATCAAACTACAGTAGATAATAGGCTCGAGACTTATTATATAACATAACAAAACTTGAAAAGGAGAGATGAATTATGGCTGCATTAAAGGGAAATTGCCTGGTGGCACAATCCGGAGGCCCAACCTCTGTAATTAATGCCAGCGCTTGCGGCGTTATACAGGAGGCATTCAAGTCCGGTGAAATTGATAAGGTTTACGGGGCGCTTCACGGTGTGGCGGGGTTGCTTAAGGAGGACCTGTTCCTGTTAAATGAGGAATCACCCGAGGAAATTGAGTTGATGAAGGTAACACCCGCATCCGCCCTGGGCTCCTGCAGGTACAAGCTGAAGTCCATTGAAGCCAGTGAAGGGGATTACAGAAGGATTATAGATGTATTTCAGGCACACAATATAAGGTACTTCTTTTACATAGGCGGAAACGATTCGATGGATACGGCAAACAAGGTAAGCCAGTATGCGGTGCATGTAGGCTACGAGCTTAAGTCCATAGGAGTACCGAAAACCATTGACAATGATTTGCCTATTACCGATCACACCCCCGGCTTTGGAAGTGCCGCAAAGTTTATTGCAACTTCCATAAAAGAGGTGGGCCTTGATGCAAGGGTATATGATTATCCTACCGTGACCATATGTGAATTAATGGGCCGGAACGCAGGCTGGCTGACTGCCTCCGCTGCTCTGGCCAAGGAATCTGAAGATGATGGCCCCCATTTAATATACTTGCCGGAAGTGCCTTTTTCCTTCGAAAAATTCGGCAAGGATGTAAAATCAGCCCTGGATAAATACAATTATGCAGTAATAGCTTTTTCTGAAGGGATAAAAACCGAAAACGGCAAATACGTTTCCGAAATAGAAGACCCCAATGCAAGAAGGGATGCTTTCGGACATGTGCAACTGGGAGGAGCCAGCGAGGTTCTTGAACGGTATGTACTGGAAAACATATGCAAGAAGGTCAGAACGGTAAACTACAGCACAATACAGAGAAGCGCCGCTCATTGGGCATCCCTTACGGATAATGAAGAAAGCTATATGTGCGGAAAAGCAGCAGTACAGTATGCAATAGAAGGACATACAGGGAAGATGGTCGGTATGGTAAGGGGTAAAGGGAAGGAATATACCTGCGAAACACAGCTTATTGATCTTGATGATGTCGCCAATAAGGAAAAAAAGATTCCACCGGAATGGATCAATAAGGAGGGTAATTTCATAGAGCAGCCTCTCATAGATTATATCAGGCCCCTGATAGCAGGTGAAGTAAAGATCCGCATGGAAAACGGAATTCCGAGATATGCAAGGCTTAATAAAAAGCTTATAGATAAAAAGCTTGAGAAATGGGAAAAGAAATAATATGAGAAAAACAAAGATAGTGTGTACCATAGGACCCGCAACTGAAAGCGAAGAGATGATAAGCCGGCTTGTTACAGCGGGAATGAATGTGGCCAGATTGAACTTCTCCCACGGGGACCATGCTGAACACAAGAGAAGGATTGATGCTGTAAAGCAGGTAAGAGAAAAGCTTGGCATACCTGTGGCAATTATGCTGGATACCAAGGGGCCTGAAGTAAGGCTGGGCTACTTCAGGGACGGCAAGGCCGAACTGGAAAAAGGCCAGAGCTTCACATTGACAGTAAGAGATATACAGGGAGACGGCACAAAATGCAGCATTACATACAAAGAACTGCCCGATGAAGTTGCTGTCGGCTCCAGAATCCTTATAGCAGATGGGGTCATAGAGCTTAGGGTTCTGGATAAAAATGAAACCGATGTCATATGCCGGGTGGTAAACGGAGGTACTCTCGGAGACAGGAAGAATGTGAATATTCCGGGAGCTACTTCCAAGCTGCCTGCTATTACTGATAAGGACGTCGCCGACCTTGTTTTCGGGATAGAAAATGAAGTGGATTTTATCGCAGCTTCATTTATAAGAAAAGCCGCCGATGTGCTGGAGATAAGAAAGATTCTGGAGGAAAACGCCGGGGGGCATATTCAGATAATTGCGAAGATAGAAAACCAGGAGGGTGTTGATAATGTAAAGGATATCCTCAGAGTATGCGACGGCCTTATGGTTGCAAGAGGGGACCTTGGAGTTGAAATTCCCACTGAGGAAATACCTCTGACTCAAAAGCTTCTGATTAAGAGAGCCAATGAAGCGGGCAAGCCGGTTATAACGGCAACACAGATGCTGGACTCTATGATGCGGAATCCCAGGCCTACGAGGGCAGAAGTGACGGATGTGGCAAATTCAATAATAGACGGTACGGATGCAATAATGCTGTCGGGAGAGACAGCAGCGGGGAAATACCCCGTAGAAACCGTACTGACCATGTCATCAATTGCCGAGAGAATAGAAAGAGAACTGGATTACGGGAAAAGCCTAAGCAGCTTTTCAGGAAGAAGAATAACAATAGCAAATGCCATTAGCCACAGCTCATGCACTACTGCATTTGAGCTTCAGGCAGCTGCCATTATAACACCTACACAATCGGGTTCTACAGCAAGGATGGTATCGAAATTCAGGCCAAAGGCGCCGATAATTGCCACTACCACTAATGCCGGTGTAATGAGAAAGCTTTGCCTGAGCTTCGGGGTTTATCCCATATATGTGCCTTTTACCGAGAGGACGGATGATATAATTGACCGGGCTGTAGATGCTGCTGTTGAATCCAAGCTTATAAAGAACGGCGATCTTGTGGTTATAACGGCAGGTATCGGAGCGGCAGGCAGCACAAACCTTATTAAGGTTCATACAGTAGGAGAGATACTGGCAAAAGGAATAGGAATAGGTGACAGGTCTGTTACCGGAAAGGTTTCAATTGTTGATGATATACCCGGAGATTTCGGCAAGCTCCGGGAAGGAGATATATTGGTTGCAAGATCTACTGATATAGAGATGATACCCCTTATGGAAAAAGCATCGGCATTTATTGTGGAAGAAGGCGGGATAACATCCCATGCAGCCATTGCGGGAATCAACCTTGGGAAACCGGTAATAGTCGGAGTGGAAAATGCAGTAAGCATTTTAAGGGACGGACAGCTTATCACTATAGATACGGCACGGGGACTCATATACAGGGGAGCGGCAAGAGTGCTGTAATGCCGGTTGCTAGGCTGCGAGGTTCGAGGTGCGGGGCTTAGGATTCATGGGTATTACTAATGGGTTAAGGAGCAGGGAACAGCCTTTGGGCTATTCTGCTGTATGAATACATGTCTGGAGATGATAATTTGAAAGTGCATGAGACGAGGCTAAGGACCAGGTACGGAGAGACTGACCAGATGGGAATAATATACCATCCGAATTATTACATATATTTTGAAATGGGAAGGACTGAGTACCTTCGGGAGGCAGGAGGGATATCATACAAGGAAATGGAAGAACTGGGGATAATGCTTCCGTTGACAGAAACCCATTGCAAATATAGAATTCCCGCAGTGTATGATGATGAAATCCTGGTCAGAACCGGTATAAAGGAAATGACCGTTGCAAGGATAGCTTTCTCCTACAAGCTTTTGAGGACTTCAGACGGAGCATTGCTGGCGGAAGGAGAAACAGTCCATGCCTTTGCCAACAGAAGCGGAAGGCCAATAAATATAAAAAAGCATTGCAGCAGTCTTTACAGCACATTGTATGAGCTAGCAAAGGACAAGGAGGAATAATATATGCAGTACAGAATGCTTGGGAAAACAGGAATGAAGGTATCGGGAATAAGCCTTGGAGGCATACCCCTTCAACAGCTGAATCAGGATGATGCAAATGAGTTTATAGAAAAGGCATTGGAACAGGGTATAAATTTCATTGATACCGCAAGGGGATACACCGTAAGTGAAAGCCTGATAGGAGGCGCACTGTCAGGGAAAAGGCAGCAGGTGTTCCTGGCTACAAAATCCATGGCAAGGGATAGGGAAGGATTTAAGAAGGATATAGAAATCTCTTTAAATAATTTCAAAACAGATTATATTGATCTTTACCAATTCCATAATATAGTCAGCCTGCAGGAGTTGGAAAAAGCAATGGCAAAAGGCGGAGCGATTGAGGCCATGCTTGAATACAAGGATAAAGGAATCATAAAAAGCGTCGGAATAACAGGCCATAGCCTGAAGGTTATGGAAAAGGCCATTGAATATGATGTTTTTGAAACGATTCAATTCCCATATAATGCAGTTGAAACTCAGGGAACGGAGTTGTTCAAAAAAGCATATGAAAGAAATCTTGGAACTATTGCAATGAAGCCATTTGCGGGAGGTGCCATTACAAATGCCAGGGCATCATTGAAGTTTATACTGGAGAATCAGCATATAACCTGTGCAATACCCGGAATGTTCAGCATAGAACAGTTGATGGATAATATAAAAGCAATAGAGGAAATGCCGTTGTCACAGGATGAAAAGGAAGCCCTTTCAAAAGAAGCCTCCGAATTGGGAGAACGCTTTTGCAGGAGATGCGGTTATTGCCAGCCCTGCCCCAAGGGGATCAATATACCTGTAGTATTAGTTATGGAAAGCTATTACAAGAGGTATAATCTTATGGAGTGGGCCCAAACAAGGTATAATAATATGCCTTCAAGGGCCAGCGACTGTGAGAAATGCGGGTTGTGTGAAACAAAGTGCCCGTATCAGCTTCCAATCAGAGAAATGCTTGAAGCCGTAAAAGAAACCTTTGGGCAGTAAAAAAGCGAAAAAAATGTGGTCAAAAGGCCACTTTTTTTATTGCAGCGGTGAATGGGCTGCACATTGACAATTTCATACCCATTCATCAGGCACTTTCCCATTCCTGCTGCGCCTGATGAGAAAGCTTTTCGTAAACAGCGGAAAGCTCCTTATTTTTCTGCATAAGCTGCTCGACAGCCGCCTGCTTTTCGGTTATATCCATGAAGCAGACAAGTGCGCCGTTTTTAATAGGTTGTGACGTAACACGGATGTAACCGCCCGTTTTGTTTTGAACGGTAAAATCCTGCGCCTCTTTAATGCTGAAGGATAGCTGCACCGTCTCTTTCTTCCCTGTCTCCACAAGAAAACCGTCGTCCATTGTGTTAAGCAAACCGTTTTCAAGCATTTTTTTGAGAGTCTTGTTTATATATGCCGCCTTGCCGCCTGAGATAAGCAAAATCCCTTGCGGCACATTGGAAAGAGCCGTTTCAAGCGCAACATTTAAACTGTCGAAAAGCTCCAGCCTGAATATCGCAAACGCAAAGAGCGCAAGGGAGACGGATGTCGAAACAGGCGTTATATCAAAGGGTGGAGTAAAGCCGAATATGACTTTGAACCATTTGAACACATATAGAATATTAGCGGCGATTGGTATAAGTATGGCAGCACAGAACAAAACAGCTTGTGTTCGCTTTTGCCCGAATGATACTAAATACGCCCTCACGCACAGTAAAACTCCTGTCAGCAGCAGCGCGAACATAATCCCTTGCAGCACATAAAACATTGAGCCGAAGCTATCGCCCCAAAAATCAAACTGAGCGTAAAACAGATGGTGAAGCGGATTTGTGGCGACCACAAGGAACATCGCCGCAGATAAGCCGTATAGCAGCCCCATAACCCTTTTCGGTGGCGGCGAGCCTCTGGCGAACAGCCATGCAAAGCGTATAAACAATGCGCCCAAAAAGCATACGCCGGCATATTGGCCTGAACAATGTGAAAGCAAGCATTTTTAGGCACTGGCCGGTAACAGAGGCTTACAGCCTCAGAGCAAACTGCCCGTTTTACGGGTAGTTATGATTTTGCGTATATGAGTTGCAGAGGGGTGTCGAAAAAGCGCAGTTTATATAAAATATAAGACAATTCAGCGTAAAACACTGTAAAGTAAAAGTAAAACACTGTAAAGTAAAAGTAAAACACTGTAATATTTTTGATAAATTGGATAATGGAGGTGAGGCTGTTGAAATTAAAAGCAGATGATATTGCAGGAATATCAGGTCATCAGCAAATAGCATATAATGTTGAATTAATCACGAAGAGAATAAGAGAATATTATTTGAAAGAAGACATCAATGCATTGGAAAAGTTAAGGGATCTGTGCAAAAATGAAGGAATGATGATAGAAGCTGCAAAAATGCACAGGAACATTGGAATGTATCACTTTTATATGAATAATTGCAGTAATGCCGTAAAATCAATGAAACTTGCTATAGATACAGTCAGACGCGAAGATTGTTTGAATCT
>JAKJBU010000065.1 GCA_022706825.1 Bacillota bacterium | reverse complement strand
ATATTTCAAGAAGGTACTGGCCAGTGGCTATATAGTATATTACCGGGATCAGGACACCGACAGGGATATTTTTTCTGCAAAAGTGGTAGATAACCCAGGCTTCGGAACCTATACCGAATCGGCAAGGCCTGCTCCTGAAAACGGCGAACTGATAACTCCAAGCCCGGCTGCAATAGTATTAAATACAGAGCATCCCTTTGTGGAGTTTATTTTCTATTACAAATTTACCACACCGCCGCCTCCTGCAAAAGAACCTCCTACTGCTATACTGGAAACCCCTGAAGAAGTCATGGCGGGGGAAGTCGTAAAGGCAGACGGGAGCAAAAGCTGGTCCAACAATCCCGGAGGCTATATAGCAGATTATTACTTCGAGTACGAAGGAGCCAATCTTGAAAAAGACAACGGCAGCGATGTCAGGATATGGTATCCTGATACCGGCACATATGAAATATACCTTGAAGTAGAGGACGAAAACGGCAAGCATGATGACATGGAAAACGAAATAGAGGTAACGCCGCCTATTCCCACGGCAGTGATAACCGTAACCGGCAAGCTGAAGGAAAACAGGAAGGTGACAATAAGCAGCAGCGGGAGTAAATCACCAAAATACTACCCTATAGATGTAACAAATACAACCTGGACAATTACTCCTATATCGGGAGGAACTGCTGAGGATATTAAATACAATGGTTCATTAACAGGGGTTGAATCCAAGGATGTGCTGTTTAAGAAAGCCGGAACATACCGGATAAATCTGACCATCAGAAACACATACGGCAGAACTGCATCAGCCAGCCAAACAATAACTATAGCCAAGGATCTGCCGCCGGTTGCAAAAATAAGTTTACCGACACCTGCAGGAGTCCTTTACAGAACGTATAGGGATCCCAGCGATTCCAATTATGCGACGGCAGAGATATTCAACGAAAGCTATTCCCCCGACGGAGACACCATAAATAAGTCAGTTGCCCTGTATTGCTATGACTCCGACAACGACGGAGACTATAAAGATGAACAATGGTACTACAGTAAAGACGGTACCACATGGCTGTCAACAGGAATGAACTATGCCGATACGGCAAGCAATTTCAATATATACAGCATTGCCACATCCAATGTTCACACATTTATCCATAAATCTAAAGATGTTGGTATGTATTGGTATGCCATAAGAGTCATGGAAACAATAGCGCCGGAGGATACAATATTGGAGTTTCTTGTTGAAAGTGATTATAAACGTGCGGATACTTTTTAAGGTGGTGATAAAGTGAAAAAGATAAAATACATAACATGGTTACTTGTTACCATATTTTTAGTCAGCAATGCTGCTTTTGCCGCACCATCTGCAGCAAAAAGGGACAACATACCTCCGAAGTACGATTACAACCTTCAGCAGCGGCCTGCGGAGAAAACCACAAAAAAACCCCTATGAAATAGGGGATGTGATTAGATACGACCACACTAAAAGCAGCTTGAACGATATATATATAATAATCAACAGGCCATAAAAGGGATAGTTTCTACCACCCCTTTGCTATCCGGAGAATTTCATCCGGTATGTCCCCTGCAAGAAAATCGCTTATTGCACCTTCAATAATATCGATAGCAGTATCCAATTCTTCCTTTTTAATTATCAAAGGCGGTTGGATGCGCAATACGTTATTGGCAAAGAATGCAAGGATAAGCCCCTTTTCCCAGCAGCGATAGCATATCTTCGATGCCGCTTCCTTGTTTCTTTCCTTTGTAACCCTGTCCTTTACAAGATCAACACCTATTGATAATCCCAACCCCCTTACGTCTCCTATGAGTGTATATTTATCCTTAATAAGATTAAGGCGCTCCTTTACATACTCTCCCATCTCTCTTGTGTGTTCAATCAGGTTTTCCTCTTCAATAACCTTTAGAGTAGCAACGGCTGCGCTGCAGCAAACAGGATTCCCTGCTGTAGTAAAGGCGTGAACCGGAGCCTGCCATGACTGCATGATCTCTTCCCTTCCGACAATAGCGCTGAGAGGCAATCCTGAGGCAAGGGATTTTGCAATTATTACAATATCCGGCTCAATGCCAAAATGCTCTATCCCAAACCACTTTCCGGTCCTTCCCAATCCCTGCTGCACCTCTTCGCTTACAAAAAGAATGCCATTGGCCTTGCATATTTCATAAAGGCCTTCCATATATTTTTTCGGAGGCACCACCAAGCCTGCATCCCCCGCAACAGGCTCTATTATCACTGCTGCTATCTCTTCAGCAGGAATATAATATTCCATTGCCGTCTCAAACTGCTTCAGACATTCAAGACTGCAGGTATCCTCTTTCTGACCGAACTTGCATCTGTAACAGTCAGGGTATGGAATATGGTAAATATCCGGCAGCATAGGCCCGATTTTTCTTCTCATATTCAAGCTGATTGCAGATAAGGACATGGAACCATAGGTTGAACCGTGATAGGCCTGAATAAATGATACTATCTTGCTTCTGCCGGTATAGTATCTTGCCAGCTTTATCATCCCGTCATTGGCATCAGAACCGGAAAGTCCAAAAGCCACTCTTTTTTTGTAATTCCCCGGAGTAATATCGCAAAGCTTGTTTGCCAGTTCCACAAGGGGTTCATTATAAGAATAGACCGGTGAATAATGAGTAAACTTCTTTGATTGTTCTATAATAGCTTCAACTACTTTAGGATGGCAATGGCCTGCATTTAAGGAACTGGCGCTGGAAAAAAGATCAATAAAACTGTTTCCGTCAATATCCTCAACTATTGAGCCATAGCTCCTCTTAACAGCAAGAGGATAATAAGGCATTCTAAAACAGGATGATAGCACCTTGTCATCTTCATTGACCAGCTTTTTGCACATTTCATGGTTCATTTACTAACCCCCCATATGAAGAAATGTTTTAAACTAATTATAATTTCCCCTATCCGATTAATCAACTTTACCCTTGCCTTCCCGCTTTCTGGCTTCTCAACAGGAATATGAAAAAGGGGCCGCCCATTATCGAAGTCATCACTCCCACCGGAATCTCCGCCGGCTGAATCAGCACCCTGCCGACAGTATCCGCCAGCACCAGGAGTATTGATCCCAGAAGTGCCGAGTAAGGTATTACCCTTTTATTGTCTGAGCCTATAATCAGCCTGATAATATGGGGGGCAACCAGTCCCAGGAATGCTATCGTCCCTCCGGTGGAAACCACACTTCCGACAACAAGTGCACAGGTTATGAGAAGTACGTTTTTCAATGCAAAGGTATTTATGCCCAAATGATGGGCAGCATCTTCTCCCATCGTGAGTATGTTAAGCTCCCTGGTATAATACATCAGCACTGCCAAAGAGGGTATTATAAGTGCTGCAGATATGAAAAACTCATTCCAGGTTGCCATTGATAAGCTTCCCATTGTCCAGAAGACTATATGCTCAATTTTATCGTGATTCAGCATCATAAGGAAAGATATCACCGATGCAAGAAAATAGCTCACTGCAACACCGGCCAGCAGAAGGGAATTGATGGACATCCTGCTTCTTGTATATGCAAGGCTGTATACGAAGAACAGCGTGAGAACAGCACCAATAAATGCAAATACTCCTGTTGTCTCCATCCCCAAAATCCTTGCATTCAGGCCTGTGATAATTGAAATCACCGCACCCAGGGCGGCGCCCGAAGACATCCCCAGAGTATAAGAATCCACCAGGGGGTTCTTGAATATCGCCTGCATCACTCCTCCCACTGCGGCAAGCCCGGCTCCCAGGACAGCTGCAAGCAGTACCCTCGGAAGCCTTATATCCATAAGAATAGAGGCGTTGACCGTATCAGCATCCTTTGCCAGTATTTCAATTATTTCCGCTGTACTGATTTTTACAGCTCCTGTTGATGCTGCAAAAATCAGTGTTAATATAAGAGAGGCAATCAGAAATACAAACACCAGCCAGTTTCTATTCTTTACTTTCCCCATGAGTTTCTACCGCCTTTATAATTTCTTCCTTCAGCACTTTGCTGTCCGTCAGTATTGAATTGTTCCGGAACTTTATCATTTCATACATCCTGCATGCGTCACCGCCCGTATAATCCCTCGCTGCAAAGCTCTCATCCTCCAGTATGAACAGAGGCTTGTTTTCCAGGTCCTTTTCAAGCAGGAGTTCAAGATTCTTAAGGTTTGATTTGCCCAGATACAACCCGGTCAGCACTATGGCATCGGCAGCCATGGCAAGCTCCTTATTCTTGGCATAGGCTTCCCCGGATATTCCCACAAAAGGCACCTCTTCAGCAATCTGCATATCATTTTCCTTTGAAATCTTCCAGTCAAGATCCCCGATAGCCAGCACTCCGCTGCTGAGGTCAAAGCCTTCGGAGCACAGCCTGCTTATTATATCACTGCCGCTGCCCCCTCCGCATATGACATGAACCCGTATTCCCTTTTTATCTATATTAGGTTTGGTCAGGGCATATATGTAAGGCTTGTTTCCTACAGGACTGACCGATACATATACATCGGTATCAAATATTTCCTTGATGCCGGCAGCAGTCAGTGTCTCGAAGGGGGTTCCCTGCCGCATGATCGCACCCGCCTTCATCATTACGATATAGTCCCCGTATGCCGAAGCCAGATTAAGATCGTGCAGTACGGTAATTGCCGTAAGCTTCCTGTCAACACACATCTTTTTTATAAGATTCAGTATTTCCACCTGGTGCTGAAGGTCCAGATGGGATACCGGCTCGTCAAGTATAAGTATATCCGTATCCTGCGCAAATGCTTGTGCAAGAATCACCCTTTGCCGTTCTCCCCCGGAAAGCTCCATAAAGCTCCTGTCTTTCAGGTGTGTTGTATTTGTATATTCCATAGCTTTTTCTGCGATCTCAAAATCTTTTCCGGTCTCTCCCCTAAGCTTGTTTATATATGGATACCTGCCCATAAGCACAACATCAGAAACCTTGAAATCAAATTCAAGAGAGGTATTCTGAGGCACAAAAGAAAGCATTCCGGCAATGGATCGATGCTTAATACCATTGATGCTTCTGCCGTCAAGATACACAGCACCCTCCTGAGGCTTTAAGGCAGCTGAAATGACTCTGAGAAGGGTACTTTTGCCCGATCCGTTAGGCCCCACTATGCAAAAGAAACTGCCTTTACCGATATTCATCTCCACCTGGTCAAGAACCTTTTTAAGATCATAGCTAAAGCTCAGTTTTTCAACACTTATCTGATAATCCAGTTAAACTCACCTCCCGGAGCCCCGCAGCCCGGCCCAATCTATTCTCCATGCAAGACCTTTGACATATCTTCTATTGCCTGTACTATTCTTGGCCCCGGCCTGGATATTATGTTATCATCAGGCATAATATATACCCTTCCCTGCTTTACACATTCAAGGAGGCTGAATAACCTGTCCCCGGACAGGTCCTCCCTGGTCATACCTTCATCCGTAGAGTGGAGAGCAGCTATAAGCATATCCGGATTATCCTTTATCATCTCTTCCGCACTGTAATTTGCCCAACCTTCAACTTTTTCGGCAACATTTATCCCTCCGGCAGCTTTTATAACATCATTTATAAAGGTTTTTGATCCGGCTGTAAATAGAGGATCCTTCCATACCAAATAAAATACTCTGGGTTTTCCCTTATCTTTTGTCTTTTCTTCTATTTCCGCTATTTTACTCTTCATCCCGTTTACGATTGCTTCAGCCTCGGCAGCAGTTCCCGTTATCTCTCCTACAAGTTTTATGCTGTGATATATTGTGTCAAAGTCTTCCGCTTCAGTAATAATTACAGGAATACCCATCTTCTCAAGGGCCTCTGCAGTTTCCTCCTTTACATAACCTGCCAGCACAACATCAGGCTGTACCTTCCTGATAAGCTCCATATTCGGCTCATCATAATCCCCTATTTTTTCGGCTTTCCTGGCTTCCTCAGGATAATCACAGTAGCTGGTTACCCCAACAACCCTGTCCCCTGCCCCAAGAGCAAAAAGTATTTCTGTAGTGGACGGTGACAGGGAGACTATTCTCTGAGGAATCTTATCCAGCGCTATGCTACTGCCTTTAATATCCATAACTTCAATTTTTGCCGTATCCTCAAACTCTTTATTCTGTTGAGAATCAGCACAGCCAAAAAGGCTCAGTATCGTTATACATGCAATTAACAGCATTATAAGCTTTTTCATATGACAATCCTCCCGTTAAACATAGTTCATGATTCATGTTAAATAAAAAGTTCCTTCTACTGAATAGAAGGAACAAAAATGCCGTTCAAGCACCTCCCTATCTCTCGTAGGTAAGCTTCAAATTCAGGCAGGTCTCCTGGCTCCGGTTCGTCGTATTCCTAAGCCTTCCCGGAGCAACTCCAGTGGCATGTCTAGGATACTCACCTTCACAGTGGCGGGACCGCATGGGACTTTCACCCATTTCCCCTTTAAGCTTCTGCAGAAAATTGCCTGCAGTTATGCACCTGAACTGTTTCTCTTTTCAATTAATTCTGATTCTATCACAATGCCGGCAGCTTTACAATAGAATGACACATCTCCAAGCTTGCATTATTTCCTCGGAAATTGCTGAACTCTGTTAAGCCAGAATCCGCCTATTTCAATTATATCCTCCTTAGAGTCATAATTGAAAACAAACTCATAATGGTGCCTATCCACTGGTTCGTCTTTATATTTCAAGCTGAAGGGAGACCCTTTATAAATCGTCTCAAATATATCATAGTACATGATTGTATTGCCCATAACCTTATATTTACCCCGCTGTTTGATTATGGTGTCGTTGATGCCTGCTGCACTGACCTTTATCAGTTCATAGGTGCCGTCGCTGTTGAACCTGTATGCTGTCGCATATGACGGCAGGTTCACTGAACCGCCTTCTATATCCTTTGTGGCGGCAAACAGGTCAGTGCCTGTATCTGACCAGGTACCTGCAAGAATTTCTGCAGGAAAGGCATCCTTGTATTGTATGAACAATGTATCATCATTGCTGCTGGTTTCCACATCCATCTCCATGGCAGATATGAAGAGATTGATTGGAATATACATCTTTCCGGATTCAATGTATGGAGCCATACCAACATCAACTTTTTCACCGCCGATTACAGCTTCAGTACTGCCTTCCCGCATTTCCACCTTCAGTATGACATCCTCTTCGCTGTTCCATACGGCAGTTATGCTGCCTCCGATAATTTCAACCTCAGGATAGGTATGGCTTCCGGCATAGCGCAGCTTAAAGGCATATTTGAACCTTTCAGCCCCTATAAAGATATAATAGAACCCATCCTTGTTCCTGATATGATAATTATCCCTGAATATTACCGTATCGTTTATGACTATCTGATCCCAGTCATAGGATCCGGTGCCGGACTCGCTGCCTGCCGCACCCTCATCTTCAGCAGGCTCTTCAGCAGGCTCTTCAGCGGCAGACAAGTATGCTTCGTATATCCTGGCTGCAATTAGTACAGCCATTTCCCTTGTACAGGTGGCCTTGGGGTTTATCCTTCCGTCGGCGCCCCTCAAAATACCGTTCTCAGTCATGAATTTAACAGATTCTAAAGCCCAATCGGATACTTCATTTTCATCGACAAATATCCCGCCCTTCCCTGCAGGGAATTCAAAGTTCAGTGGAGTTGCCTGTATTGTCCTGAACATCATTGCGGCCACCTGTTCACGGTTAATGAACATCTTGGGTAAAAAGAGCCTCCTTTGCAGGTCTATGCCGTTAACGATCTTCAAGCTGTATGCCTTTAATATCTCCGGATTGTCAGTATCGGAAAAAACATCCGTATCAGAATATTCTGCTGCCTTTCCGGTATTTATTTCATACAGTCTTACAGCAATTTCCGCAAATTCCTCCCTTGTAATCGGTACACTCATATTATCCTTGATCCTGTCAGTAATCAGCCCGTATCCGGCTGCCTTATCAAGCTCCGGCACCGCCCAGGGGCTGGCTCCCTTGTACGGGGTTTCTTCTGCAAGCCCGTAAAGCGTCAGTACAGCTGCAAATATAAAAACCATAATCATTATTCTAATTACCCTTTTCATGTTAACCCCCTAATAAAACCATACAGTCCGGCAGTCTTACGCTATCCGTATGTTAAGCATAGCATATACCAATATTTTATCACTAAATTTCAATATTTGATATAATATTTATTGCAAGG
>JAKJBU010000064.1 GCA_022706825.1 Bacillota bacterium | reverse complement strand
TGGTTTAATGCATCAAGGTAATTACTTCCCTTTATAAGCACTCCGTTCTTCGAAGCACTCCCAATACCTCCGAAAAATCCCAAAGGTATGGATATGACCAAAGCACAGGGACATGAAACCACAAGAAATATCAATGCCCTGTAAATCCAGTCTGAGAAAGCTTCTCCCTGCAGCACCAAAGGCGGAACAAATGCAAGAGCTAATGCGGAAAACACCACTGCAGGAGTGTAATACCTTGCAAACTTGGTAATAAAGTTTTCGGTATGGGATTTTTTACTGCTTGCGTTCTGCACCATGTCAAGAATCTTGGATACTGTCGATTCTCCAAACTCCTTGCTCACTTCAACGGTAAGAACGCCGCTGTTGTTTATAAAGCCTGCCAGAATCTCATCCCCGGCATTGGCCTCCCTTGGTACCGATTCTCCGGTTAAAGCCGAAGTATCCAGCATTGATCTGCCTTCTGTTATTCTGCCATCCAGAGGGACTCTTTCCCCCGGCTTTACAATTATATAAGCTCCCACCGGCACATCTTCCGGGGGCACCTGTATCACCCGGCCCTCAGAGACCAGATTGGCATAATCAGGCCGTATGTCCATCAGTTCTTTTATCGACCTTCTGGAACGATCTACAGCTAAATCCTGGAACATCTCTCCTATCTGATAAAAAATCATTACCGCAACGCCTTCGGAGTATTCTCCTATTGCAAATGCTCCAATCGTCGCAAGACTCATAAGGAAGTTCTCATCAAAAACTTGCCCCCTGAAAATATTCCTTATCGATTTGATAAGTACTTCTCCTCCGACCAATAGATATGCTGTCAAATACATAGCCAATTCTACGCCTGCAGAAAGCTTAAGCAAAACAGCCGCAGCAAAAAATGCGGCACCAATACCAAATTGAAGCAGCTTCAGCCTTTTTATCCCTGATTCATTTTTTTCTTCTGAATCTGCTTCCCAGGCCTTTCTATTTGTTATCTCTTTCAGTTTTACATCAGGCTTAATATTCCTTACGATTTGCTTTACTTCCTTTATTGCTGCCGCCGCATCGGCAGATTCGAATATCTCAAGCTTCAGCTTTTTTGTCACAAAATCTATAGATGAATTCCTAATCCCCTCCAGGGATTTGATGCCAAGATCCATCTTGTCAGCACAAACTGCTCAGCCAAGGCCTGTAAGTATGAATTCTTTTACAACATATTCATCATTTTTTTCAAAATCTGCTGCTGCTTCTCTTTTCACATTAATACCCCCGTCTCACGCTTTGTTTAATGCTATCTCTCCCTGATATGCACCAGTCCTTGGTCGAATATCTGTTTTACATGTTCATCATCCAAGGAATAATACACTACTTTGCCTTCTTTTCTGTATTTCACCAGACTTGCCTGCTTCAAAACCCTGAGTTGGTGGGATATTGCAGACTGATTCATGGATAACAGTGCCGCTATATCACATACACACATCTCAGATTCAAACAACGCGCACAATATTTTGATTCTTGTTGTGTCGCCAAAAACCTTGAACAACTCAGCCAGGTCATAGAGCGTCTCTTCTTCAGGCATACTGTTCCTTGCCTTTGACACAGCATCTTCATGTATTATGGAACAGCTGCAGCTTTCAATACTTACCCTGTTTTCTTCCATAGCGCCCTCCATATTATTATATATGAACATATGTTTATGTGTTCATATGTTCATATTTATATATTACTGCTTTAATTCATAAAAGTCAACAAAAAAAGAGGGATATGGGGACGTTCGGGACACGGGGACGTTTCTCCTGTCCCGCTGAAAGCGGGACAGGAGAAACGTCCCCATGTCCCGAGTGTCCCCGTGTCCCGCGTCCCCGTGTCTCCCTCAAAAAACAATTGTAACCAAAAGCAGATTACAACATAAAATATGAATAGGATGATGAACAACCTCTTCTGCAGAAGGAGGTGTAATTATGGCGAGAGGTTTTAACCATGGTTTGTATGGATTGAATAAGCCCGGCTGAGAGCCGGGTTCAGCACCGGAAGATTTTTCGGGAGTATTTTACTCAAAATCAAGAAAGCAGCAACTCTCTGCCGCAGTTCCCCCGCCACCCGCGGAACCGGCCCCCCCTGCAGCAATTCCCCCGCCTCAAAATCTGGGCGGAATGTTTAACGGGCTTTTGGGAAATGTGTTTGAGAATAATAACTGGTGGCTGTGGGCTGCTTTACTTTTTATCTTCTTTAATCCCGACCTGAGAAAAAAACTCATAGGAAAGTCAATAGAGGCTGACCGGGATCCTTAGTCAGCCTCTCTCAATCCCAAGCCTTTTCTCTTGGAAATGATATGCGCTTCAATATTGTTTGCCGCTTCCGCCGGATCATCCCCCAGTGCAATCTTTCCCCCTGTCAGTCCTTCCACATCTTCCGTAAGAAGCTTAACCAACCCCGGAGCCCCCGTGACAAATGGTATTGGCGAAAGGTGGGTATAGGCACCGTAGGCTACTGCAAAGAAGCCGTCGATAGTTGCCTTCTGCTCCATCCATTCAGGTGCCGTTACCGCTATGGGAAGCTGCGGTATGTCGACATCCAGATGGTCTGCCAGTGCCGTTACCAGCATGGATATCCTGCCAGTATCGGTACAGGTGCCGAAGCTTAATACCGGAGGAATCTTAAGCAGGCTGCAGACTTCCTTCAAACCGCTTCCTGCCATATTGACAGCATCCATATTACAGAGCCCTGCCACCTCAAGAGCATGGTTTCCGCAGCCGCCGGCTGCTACAAGTATGTCTTTCTTAATAAGCTCTTTCACAAGATTCACAGTCATCCAGTCCTGGGGCCCGTTTCTCAGGGTTGAACAATTGGCAAGAGCCACTACCCCTTTAATCTTTCCGACGGCTATTACATCAACCAGGGGATCCAGCTTGCCTCCCAGAGCCTCCATCACTGCTTCGGTTGAAAAGCCTGCTATGGCTTTCGTAATATGCCGCGGTACTTTGGGGATTATTTTGTTGTGCCGTTTTGTAAAGTTCTCCAGAGCAAGTTCAATGAGCCTGTCTGCCATTTCGCCTGCCTTTTCCGGATCATAGGGTATCTTGTGCAAGAGCCCCGGAAGGTCTATAATAGTGCTCACTGATACAAGAGTAGCCTGATATTTTTCGGCATACATGTCGATAGCCGGAGGCGAACAGTTTTCCTCCATAGCCAATACATCCACCGTGCCGGTCGCCAGCATAGGTTCAATAGAAAGCCAGTTGCCCATCAGCCCTACGAATATATCGTCAATCTCAAACCTTTGAAGCAGCTCCTGCCCGGTTTCAATTGACCCCACAATTCGAAGCCCCTTTGCCCCCGCCTTTTTTGCCCGTTCCTGAACTTCAGGGGTTCTGGCCTTCTGCAGTGTCGCCACACCGGGCCATGGCTGATGGCCGTTAAAAACTATATTCACATAGTCCGGGTCAAAAATACCCAAATCAACGTTAACTTCATGGGGTTTCGGGGTTCCGAACAGTATATCCTGAACCATTTCCAGCCCTATTTGTGAATTGTATATTGTTGCCAAGCCCAGGCGCAAAGCTTTTGTTGCCAGAGATACATGGCTGCCGTCCACATTTGTAAGGCAGCTTGCCACACAATTCTGCTCCTCATGTATACTGCCCGCCGGATATAAGCCCAGTTTCCTCCATACTTCCTTCCTCTTCCGGGGTGCGAATGCTTCGACCATAATATTTGTCTCTTCCGGGCCTATATGCATTTGGGCTTCCAGAAAACTTGCCAGTTCCTCCGCCATTTTGTTCACATCCTGCTTGCTGTCAATCTCTACCGTATCGCACATCCATTTAAGCTTATTTGCATCGGTAATCTTAAAGGGAGTTTTCCCCTGGGCGGTCTCCCTCAGGGTTCGGAAAGCCTCATAGGCATGATGGCTGTATGTACCTGCCCCCATGATGTTTCTCAGAAGCATATTCCTCATTGCCATTGCGTCACCGCCTATTCCGCATACACCCTTATCCTGTCCGCTTTTTTCACTGATTCTGCAAGGGCCGTTGGTACAAAGCTGGCAGCTTAATCCCTGAAGGCAAAATTTACAGCGGATCTTTTCCTGCTGTGCATATCTGTCAAAGGCATTGGACATTCCGTCTTCCCTTATTCGAGGAAGCATCTCCTCTACCGAATCATGATAGCTGACTCGTCCTTCAGTCTTTTCTGAAATAGTTTCTCCCATTGATAAATTCCTTCCTTTCAAGCATGTTTCAGAGTAAGTTTTCTCATAAAGCAGGGTAAATATGTGCTTAAGCACTGTATACCGAATAAAAAAGCATGATACTTATTTAAGCATCATGCCCATTTTTTATTCTCCTGACACCAACTCATAAGGCCAATCCATTATTCCGCCCATATTGTATACCTTGCTGTATCCAAGCCCTGCCAATATGTTAGCAGCACTGCTGCTTCTTTTGCCGCTTGCACAGTATACGATAATATCCGCATCCTTATCAGTCAGCTCTGCTTCCGCTCTCTTCTCCAAATCATTAACCGGTATTAAAATACTTCCCGGTATATGTTGTTCTTCATATTCCCCCTGGGTCCTTACATCTAACAGTATAATATCCTCTTCCGATTCCAGCCTTTTGTATGCCTCTTCAGGAGAAATGCTTTCGGGCTGAACTACTTCTGCAGGACTTTGTTCAGGTTGAACTATTTCTGCGGGACTTTGAGAGATGTCCTGCTGCGGTTTTGTACTGCAGGCTGAAAATACTGCGGCCCCCAATAATACTGCCAGCAATAATATTACTATTCTCTTCATTCGCTCCACCGTCCTGTTACAGGCTTCCCTTCAAACCAATTTCTTCTGCAGCCTTCTTCATTCCATTAATTGTTTCTCCGATAATAGTGTCCATTTCCATGCCCAGAAGCGCTGCTCCCTCTTCTATAACCTCCCTGTTGACGCCTGCCGCAAAGCTCTTTTGCTTCCATTTCTTTTTTACGGATTTTACTTCCATATCCAATATGCTTCTGCTTGGCCTCATGATGGCAGTCGCTGCAATAAGCCCTGTCAGCTCATCAATAGTATAAAGTATTTTTTCCATTTTCTCTGTCGGTTCTACGTCGGAGCAAAGCTTCCAACCGTGGCTCAGCACTGCATGAATATAATCTTCAGGCCATCCTCTTTCGGTAAGTATCTCTTTTGCTTTTATACAATGCTGTTCCGGGTACATTTCATAATCAATATCATGCAGCAGGCCTATAATGCCCCATTTTCCCTCATCCTCCCCAAGGAGTCCGGCAAAATGCCTCATAACGGATTCAACTGTCAGTGCATGCTTCACCAGGCTGTCATTCTTGTTATACTCCTGCAGGAGTTCCAATGCCGCTGCTCTGCTCGGAATTGTGTTTCCCATAGAAAATCCTTCTTTCATATTGTTTTTTTGTTTGCATTACCTGCCGGTTTTTTTCTTTAGTACAGCCTTGGTGCTTTTCGCTATATCGGCTGCCGTCAAGCCATACATTTGGAGTAAAATATCCGGTTTGCCGGACTTTCCGAACTTGTCCTGTACACCAACTCTTACAAGGGGTACAGGGTAATTCTCCGAAAGTACTTCAGCCACTGCACTTCCAAGGCCCCCGATAATATTGTGCTCTTCAGCAGTGACGATAGCCCCTGTTTCCCTGGCAGCTTTCACTATTATATCCGCATCAATAGGCTTTATGGTATGAATATCTATTACCCTTGCATTTATTCCTTCCTGCTGAAGCAGTTCCTTCGCTTCAAGAGCCGCACTCACCATAAGCCCGGTAGCAATGATTGCAGCGTCATTTCCTTCTGCAAGTACAATACCCTTGCCTATTTCGAACTTATAGGAGCTTTCATTATATATTACAGGAACGTTCAATCTTCCCAATCTGAGATATACAGGCCCCTCATGCTCTATTGCGGCCTTTACGGCATATTTGGTTTCAACAGCGTCAGCAGGGCTTATTACCGTCATATTGGGAAGCGCCCTCATGATTGCAATATCTTCAATTGCCTGATGCGATGCCCCGTCCTCCCCTACTGATAAACCGGCATGGGTTGCACCGATTTTTACATTTAATTTTGGATAGCATATTGAATTCCTTATCTGCTCAAAGGCCCTCCCTGCGGCAAACATGGCAAAGGTACTTGCAAATACCACCTTGCCGCAGGAGGCCATTCCTGCAGCCGTAACCATCATATTGCCTTCAGCTATGCCCATATTGAAAAACCTTTCAGGGTATTTTTTCCTGAAATTATCTGTCTTTGTGGATTTTGACAAGTCTGCATCAAACACCACTATTCTGTTGTCGGAGCCAAACTCCGCAAGTGCATTTCCGTATGCTTCCCTTGTAGCTATCTTATCTGCCATACTATTCAACCTCCAACTCTGCCAGTACTTTATCCAGTTCCGCCATTGCCTGGTCTCTTTGTTCCTTGTTTGGAGCACTGCCATGCCAGCCTGCCTGGTTCTCCATATAAGAAACCCCTTTCCCTTTGACGGTCTCGGCAATTATTATTGTAGGTTTGCCTTTACAATCCTTGGCCTGCCCTATAGACTCAAGTATTTTTTCAATATCATGGCCATCGGTCTTAAGCACATTCCAACCAAAGGCTTTAAATTTATCCGCTACAGGTTCAGGAGACATTACATCGGTAATTCTGCCGTCAATCTGAAGCCCGTTATGGTCCAAAAAAGCCGTCAGATTATCGAGCTTGTAGTGAGCCGCAGCCATAAAAGCTTCCCAGACCTCGCCTTCCTGAAGCTCTCCGTCACCCAGTACGGCATAAACCCTGTAGTCCTTCTTATCCAGCTTGCCGGCCATAGCCATGCCCACAGCTGCCGAAATGCCCTGGCCCAAAGACCCGGTGGACATATCCACCCCGGGTACATATCTCATGCTGGGGTGCCCTTCCAGATAGCTGTCAGCTTTCCTGAAGGTCAAAAGGTCCTCCTTAGGGAAAAACCCCTTTTCCGCCAGTACCGCATATAAGGCAGGAGTACAATGGCCTTTTGACAGTACAAACCTGTCCCTGTCCTCCCATAAGGGCTGTTTAGTGTTTACACGCATTTCAGCGAAATACAATACTGTTAATATTTCGGTACAAGACAGGGATCCTCCCGGATGTCCCGATGCAGCGCTGTAAACTTCGTCTATGATGTGCTTTCTTACTTTGACCGCATACTTTTGTAAATCTTTAATTTCAGATTTTTTCATTTGCTGCCTCCTAGTATTTATAAAATTAAAGCTCCCATAAATTCAAGCCGCTATAGTCATCAGTTACCCTTCCTATCTCTCCGTCAACCGCATCTATGATAAGCTCACAGGTCCCGGAAATCCAGCATTGATTCAAATGCCCCCCATGAGCATTATATTCCTCATCGCCCAATGTTATATGCAGATGAAGGTATACTTCACCATTTTTTTGAGTTATGTTTCCGGTCAGATTAGTGATCTCATATTCCCCGGTAAGCTCTTTATTATGATATTCCTTCGTAACCGTGTTAAAGGAGCCTATCGTGATCCTGTCTGCTGCCCCGATACCAATGACAGACCCCGACTTCAAACCGTTATCCGTGCAAAATTTATGTAATGACGCAACTACCTCTTCACCCTTATCAATCCTCACAAAGTACTTACTGCCTAATTTTGTATGCTTCATATTATCACCCTTTACAAATAAATGCATCGAACTTTTGAACTTATTATGACCCAAATATTCTTTTATGTCAATATTAGCGAAATAGGGAGTATTTATCTCTCCGTTCCTCCGGGCATTCTCCATTTTCTCTACAAAAATCCGCTTCTTTAGTGTATAATGATATAGTGATTTTAATATTTGGAGGATACTATGATAAAGATTGATAATGATACGGTAAGATTTGAAGGCTACGAATTGGAAAACCTAGTGGTTTTATTGGAACAGGTAGTAAGAAATTCGATTATAGATTCCGACAGCAGGGAATTCGCGATCTCCTTCTTAAAAGCTTTCAGCGATTGCTTCGGTGAAGATGTTATTAAGAAGTTCAATTCAATCAGAAAATAGAATTCTGAGACACGGGGACGTTTCTCCTGTCTCACTTTCAGTGAGACAGGAGAAACGTCCGAAACCACTGAAAAAGTCACTGTTTTTAAACTAATTATTTCAAGAAAGTGATCTTATCCAGAAAAAACCGTAA
>JAKJBU010000063.1 GCA_022706825.1 Bacillota bacterium | reverse complement strand
TACTTTAACCGGATTTTTTTCTGAATTTAATTCTTCTGTCGGAATGATGTCATTTTGTACCTCAGCCGATACTGCAGCTTTCGTTCCGGCAGGCTTTTCAAATATTGCTATTATTACATCCCGTAACTTTGAAGGAACATTCTCAAGCTCTGACACCATTTCACAGATACCTGCAGCTTCCTCTCCGGAAATTTCGGTTCGGATTTCCGCCAGTTCCTGCAGCAGTTCTTTAATACCTTCAAGAAGTGCCTGCTTTTCTGCGTCTGTGTTTTCTCCATCCTTCATTTTATTCAATTTTTCAAGCTTCATCAGCAGTTCCTTGACAATTGCTTCCTTAACAGCTTCATCATCAGCAACTGCCTTTTCAACATTTGCACCCTCGGCAATTACATCATTGGCAATCACATCCTTGAATCTTACTTCTTTTTCTGCTGCCGGATTTTCATCCCCCACATTTACAGGTTCCGGATCCCTGTTGCTGCTTTTCTTATGTCTTATTTCCGCCCTGCCGGCAAGTTCCATTTTTGTATCTTCTTCTGCTGCTGTTTTGGTATCATATCTGTCTCCTGATTTTAATGTATTCCTAAAAATCTCTCTGAAGCTGCTGAACTCATTTTCAGGCCGGCCTTGGAAAAATGCTGCATTGCTGCTGTTATCCGGTTTGCTGACATTAAATGCGGGCATTGGTCCAATGCTGAACGTCACTATCTCACCTCCTTTCAATCTGCAAGATCCTCAAGAATCTGTGCTGCCTGCAGCGGATCCATCTGCGCAAGAATAGAGGCAGCTTTTTCTTTTTTCATGTTTCTGAGAATCTGTACTGCAGAAGCCTTGTCATTCATATTCAATATTATCTGCATGGCTTTTTGGTTATCTACTTTTTCCAGGTACTGTACCTGCTCTTGAATGCTCCGGAGCTTTTCGCTCAATTGCTCATGTAATTTGCTTATTTCCAATTCCTTATCCGCTAATTCTTTTTCTTTTTTTTCGATTTCCTTTTCGCGGCTTAAAAGCTCTTTCTCCAGATTATTCAATTCTTTCTGCTGTATCGCAATGTTTGACTTTTCCCTTTCAATTACCTCTCTTTCAATCTGCTCAGGATTCTTTTTTTGTAACACCGGCTGCAACAGTTTGCCTACAACCGGCAGATTGCTTATCCACACAGAAGTTTCCGCCCTGAGCCCTGCAAAATTAAACATGAATATAGCTCCAAAAGCCACTATGGCGGACAAAAATATTACTATAATCAGTAGAAGCAGTGTATTTGCCTTCTTTTCTCTAGTTTTACCGCGCTTTGAATCAGCCTTTTTACTTTTTTCTGCTGCGGGTTTTTTTTCATTGGTGTTTGATGGTTGATTCATTAGCCTTTCCTCCTAAGATTTGTTGCTTTCTTTAAATGAAACCAGGTCGTCTACCAGCTTTTCTTCCTTTTTTTGTTCTTCATATAAATACTTGCTGTAATCCATTTCTTTAAGCTTTTCTATCATCCTTTTTTCCCGGGTCGCTGCTATAAGCTCTTCCCTGCAGGCAGAAAGATAATCCTCAGCCATTTTAATCCTGACTTTTTGTGCTTTTATTCCCCTCTTATAATAATCGATATAATTAGCCAATATCTTTAGCTCATTTACTGCCATTCCTTGAGAAGTTTTCTCCTGAAACAAGCTTTGCATATCACTGAATTCCTTTTTCAACTCCGCCATCTTGTGCTTTTCTTTTTCAAGCCTCTTTACAGCGGAGCCCAGCTTGTTTTTTTTCTCTTCTTCGACTTTTGTTTTGTAATCCAAAAGCTTTTGCAGTCTGAACTTATATACAGCCATACGCTTCTCCTACGACACTATAATTCTCATTTCGTTCAAAATCTCTTCCATTTCTGTCTTTTCATCAACGCCTTGCTTGAGGAATCTTTCAATTGCTCCTATTTTTTCTATTGACCTGTCTATACTGCTGCTGCTTCCTTTTACATATGCACCTATGTTTATCAGGTCTTCCGCGTCTTTATATACCGACATGATGTTCTTGAATTCATTTGCATTTTCCTTATGCTCATCATCAACAATATTGGGCATTACCCTGCTGACACTTGCCAGTACCTCGATTGCTGGGTAGTGATTTTTATTTGCCAGGCTTCTTGACAGAACTATATGCCCATCCAATATGCTTCTTACTGTATCGGTAATTGGTTCGTTCATGTCATCTCCGTCAACAAGAACCGTATACAGTCCGGTAATGCTGCCTTTATCCGATGTTCCGGATCTTTCCAGCAGTCTCGGCATCACGGAGAACACCGAAGGAGTGTAGCCTCTTGTAACAGGCGGTTCACCTATTGCAAGCCCCACTTCTCTTTGAGCCATGGCAAAACGTGTTAATGAATCCATCATTAACATCACATCCTTGCCCTGATCTCTGAAATACTCAGCTACGGAAGTAGCCAGCTGTGCAGCTTTCAGCCTTATTAGTGCAGGCTGGTCTGATGTTGCAACAACCACTACAGAACGTGACAGCCCATCCTCTTTAAGGTCGTTTTCAATGAATTCCCTGACTTCCCTGCCTCGTTCTCCTATAAGGCCTATAACATTTATATCCGCCTTTGTATTCCTGGCTACCATTCCCATTAATGTACTCTTGCCGACTCCGCTGCCTGAAAAAATCCCGATTCTCTGCCCTTTTCCCAATGTAAGCGGCCCGTCAATAGCTCTCACTCCTACAGGTAATATCTCAGTAATTCTTTTTCTTGAAAGAGGATTAGGAGGGGAGTTTTCTACAGGATACATAGTGCAGTTGTTAATAGTGCCCTTTCCGTCGATTACTCTTCCCAACCCATCAATTACTCTGCCGAGCATATCATTGGATACTCCCACCGAGAGGCTTTCTCCCGTAGCTTCAATTTTGCTTCCGGGGCCTACGCCTTTCATGCTGCCCAAAGGCATCAGGCACACTATGCTTTCCTTAAAACCGACAACCTCCGCTTTTATTGGGGTGTTTCCCTTCAAAGGGTATATGTTGCAAATCTCCCCAAGGTTGACTGCGGGCCCGTGAGATTCGATGGTCAAACCGATAACCTGGGAAACCCGCCCCGTGTACTTTATAAGTTCGTTGCTTAACAAAGCCTTATTATACTTTTCCATGTCAATGCCCATCATTGCTGATCACTCATTTCTCAACAAATATGTAAATATTTTTTTTATTTCATTAAATTGAACTTCAATACTTGAATTAATCTCACCGGAAGGTGTTTCAACAATGCAGCTTCCTTTCGGAAGTGATAAATCGGAAACTATATCAATATCGGATATGCCCTCTACCATCTTGCATATCCGATATTTGTTTTCTTTAACGAATTCAAAATCAGAAGGTGATATTTTCAAGACAAGCTTGTTTTTAAATGTGCATTTTTGCAGCGCTTGATTAACCAGGGACAGAAGCGTTTCTTTATTCTGTGATAATTCCTGGCCTAATACTTTCTTTGAGATACTCAGAACAAGATCCACTATCTGTTCTTCCGCCTCTTTGTAAAGGCTCTCTCTTCTTCTGTCAAGGAATTCTTTTATTTCTGAAGCTTCATCAATTATCGACTGTGCTTCGTTTTTTCCTTCAAGATATCCGGATTCATAACCTTCATTGTACCCCTCTTCCCTTGAATTAGATAAGAGGCTCCGAGCTTCCTCTTCAGCTGCTTCCATTATTCTGCGGGCTTCCGAATTTGCTTCTTCTATTATCTTCAAATACATTTGCTTGGCATCTTCAACTATTGAATTGGCATATTCTTCTTCATCCTCAGTATTGTTATCATCGGTGTTTATTGTTTTGCACTCTTCCTCTTTAATTGTTTCTTTCCTGAAGACATGAACTAAATGTTTAGGAAATCCTATAGTTATATTTCTTGATTTGTAAACCTTAGACAATTATTTCATCTCCTCCGCCCCTAGATATAACAATCTCGCCGGCATCCTCCAGCTTCCTGATAATATTCACTATCTTCTGCTGTGCTTCTTCAACATCTCTTAGTCTTACAGGGCCCATGTATTCCATATCTTCTGTTATCATCTCGGCAAGACGTTTTGACATATTACTGAAAATTGCTTTTTTAACTTCATCTCCTGCATTCTTAAGAGCCAATGCCCAATCTGAATTTTCAACCTCCCTTGTAACCCTCTGTATGGATCTGTTGTCAAGAGTTACAATATCGTCAAATACGAACATTCTCTTCCTGATTTGCTCAGCAAGATCAATATCCTGTACTTCCAGGGTCTCCATTATGAATTTCTCAGTACCGCGGTCAACTGAATTCAGTATATCTACAACCGCAGCCAAACCTCCCGCGATTGTGTAATCCTGTGTAACCATAGATGAAAGCTTCCTCTCAAGAACTCTTTCAATCTCTTTTATTACTTCAGGGGATGTCCTGTCCATAATTGCCACTCTGCGGGCAACATCAGCCTGCTTGTCCTGCGGTAAGGATGAAATTATGGCAGCCGCCTGCTGAGGCTTCAGATATGCCAATATTAGTGCAATTGTCTGCGGGTGTTCTCCTTGTATGAAGTTAAGAATCTGAGCCGGATCGGCTTTTCTGACAAAGTCAAAGGGTCTTACTTGAAGTGAGGCAGTAAGCCTGTTTATTACGTCCAATGCCTTTTGTCCCCCAAGGGCTCTTTCAAGTATATCCTTGGCATAAGAAATACCACCCTCGGAAATATACTCCTGGGCAATACATATCTGATAGAACTCATTCAGTACCTCTTCCTTCTCCTCGGGAGTTACTGTTCTCATATTGGCAATTTCCAAGGTAAGCTGTTCAATATCTTCTTCTTTTAAATGCTTGAATATAGCTGCAGACTTTTCAGGTCCGAGTGTTATCAGAAGAACTGCCGCTTTCTGCCTGCCGTTAAAAGTTCCTTTTAATCCTCTTGACATTACATAACCTCCTACTCCTCATTAACCCAGGTTTTTAACAGTTGTGCGACAGTCTCAGGCTTAAGCCCCACAAACTTTTCTATCTTTTTCTTAACTTCATTTTTATCCTCAATATCAATTTCAGCAATAGGTTCACCTGATAATGCAGCCTCACTCATTGCCCTTCCGGTGCTGTCCACAGCATATCCTGATCCGGCACCATAGGCTCCGGTCCGTTTTCTTAACATTATAAATATCACTCCTCCAAAGACAAGCAATGCGGCAACACCTGTTCCGATCATAATGATACGTTCCCAGAAAACTGCTTTCCTCTCTGCTTCCTGATCAGCTTTAATTTTATTGGCTAATTCCATATCAAAGGGCGCAAAAACTACTTCTATACCCTCATTTTCTTCTGTGGATGCCGTATAATTAAAACCTTGCAAAGCGTATTTTACTAATGCTCCGACCCTATCCTGCAATTCTTGCGGGATTTGCTTCGGATTCCCTTCAGAATCCAATGTATTTATAAGCACCGATACTGATAAGGACTCGATACTTCCCATTTCTTTTATAATCTGTTCTTTTATTTCATTTATTTCATAGTTTACAATTGTACTTGCTTCATTGTACTGTGCTTTGGATGAATCCACCTCTGCGTATTGGTTTATGTCGGTATTTGAATCGGTGCCCGGTACGCCTCCCTGACCTGCGTCAACCCATTCTTTTCTTATATCCTGCATATTTCTGACGATGCCTTCGTTTTGTTCCGTATTAGGAGCTTCATAGGTTGTTATGTTCTGTGTAACACTGTCGTAATTCAGCTTTACTGCTGCTTTTACCTTGACATTGTTTATTCCGAAGGGAGCTTCCAGGAATTTTGTAATGCTTTTTTCAATTTTGTCCTGCACGGCTTCCTGCATTTCCATCTGGGATGAAATAATTGAATTAGGTGTTCCTGTATCAGGCACAAGGGACCTTCCGTTTTCATCGATTATTGAGATATTTTCAGGTTTTAAACCTTTAACGCTCCTTGCAATATACTGAACGATACCGTTTACCTGATTTCTGTCAAGAGCCGGATATCCTGGCTTCATTTTGATTATAAGGGATGCAGTTGCTTCACTGCTGTTTTGATCAATTATAAAAGTCTGATCCTCCGGTATATACAGATTCACATCCGCATACTCTACACCTTCTATAGCGCTCAGACCCTTTTTAAGCTTGTTTTGCTTGGCTATAAGATATCTTTGGTTCTTGTCCTGGCTTGTCTCATAAAAAGTGGCCTGCAGTTCCTCAGGATACAATATATCATCACCAAAGATTCCCTCAACAGCCAATTGAGCCCTCAGCTCATCTATCCTCTTAACCGGAACGTAAATTGTAGTGCCTTCAATTCTTGTATTCACATTCATTTCTTTCAGTCTTGCAATAATTGTTCCTGCATCACCCTGGCTAAGATCCGAATAAAGTATCCCCATCTGAGGCCGGCTCATATATGTTATAAAACTGACAATTAAAACGAAAGACAATAATCCGGCAATTATTATCCTCACTTTTTGTCCTTTTTTCAATCCGTTCCAGAATTCTACGGTATTGTTCCTTAAATTATTAAAAAATTCACCCATTCCATCACCTCATGAAACCGCAAAAATTTTTATACAGGCATCCTCATTATTTCCTGGTATGCTTCCAAAACCTTATTCCGTATTTGAACGGTGAATTGTAAAGCAATATCCGCCTTTTCCGAAGCTATCACAATCTGATGCAGATTATCATTCAAGCCCATTGCAAAAGCCTGATTCAATTGTTCCGATTCTGTCTGCAGCTTGTCTGCATCCTTTATTGCATTATTCAAAAAATCGGTAAAAGATAATGCTTCCTTCCTGGATGCGGCATTATTATTCAAATTTGAATCAATGCCAAACTGTCCGACAGGAAAATTAATTTTCATAATAATATCATTCCTTCCCTAAAATGGCTAACATTTTTATCTTCTTCCAATTTCCAGTGCCTTTAGTGCCATACTCTTTGTGGAGTTAATTGCTGTTACATTGGCTTCATATGCCCTGCTTGCAGATATCATATTTACCATTTCTGTCATTATATCCACGTTTGGCATCTTTACATAGCCGTTTTCATCAGCATCCGGATGGCCCGGATCATAAACCGACTTGAAGGGAGTCTTATCTTCTTTAATACCGGTAACCTTTACACCGGCACCAATAAGCCTCCTGCTGGCATCACTCAGGTATTCACTGAAGGGCGTACTGCCTTCCCCTTCCCGGAAAACCACAACCTGCCTTCTGTAAGGAGTTCCTTCCGCGGTCCTTGTAGTATTCACATTTGCAATATTTCTTGATATTACATCCATTCTCAGCTTTTCTGCAGTTAATCCGGAAGCACTAATATTGATTGAATTCAAAAATGCCATTGTAATTACCTCCCGTTAATCGCAAATTTTATTTTAGCGAATTCCTTTGACAACTGAGCTATTAAAGCATTATATTTAATTGTATTCTTAGCAAGCTCCGCCATCTCCACATCTATATCAACGTTATTTCCGTCTCTTCTCATAGAAGTGGAGTTCTCCCGTACAATTTCAGGATTGGCCGATATAACTCTATCCTTGCCTATCGGCAAAAATCTCGGATCTTTCTTGGCGCCGGATATCTGGAACTTTTCCTGAGCGTCAGCCATATACTCCTCGAATCTTACATAGGATTTTTTGAATCCGGGAGTATTAACATTCGCAATGTTGTTTGAAATTGCTTCATTTCTCATCCAGGCCGCATCAAGAGCCTTTTCAAGCATTAAGGTCTTATTGCTTATCTTATCAATCATAACAGGAACCTCCATAAAACTCCATAATAGAATTTTAATTGCCAGAAATACCTATATCAGTTAGTATTTCGACATAAATTCAACATTTCCTCCGTTTTCAAGGAATAAAAATATATTATTTACATAATTTTAACTTCCATATATATTATCGAAAAAAAAGCAAATTCCTTTCATCCTCCGCTAAAAAATTTCGCAAAAAAAGAAGAATGCGACGGGGACACGGGGAAGGGGACATGGGGACGTTTCTCCTGTCCCGCTGAAAGCGGGACAGGAGAAACGTCCCCATGTCCCCAAATAGCATTCCACTAATCCTTAATGATGATTCTACCGTACTTTTTTCAGTTCTTCCAGCAGCTTATCATTCAAAATCCTTATATGTGTCCCCTTCATCCCCAGGGATCTTGATTCTATTACACCGGCACTCTCAAATTTTCTGAGTGCATTTACTATTACCGACCTTGTTATACCTACTTTATCTGCAATCTTGCTGGCAATGAGCAAGCCCTCATTTCCATCCAGCTCCTTGAATATGTGTTCTATGGCTTCCAATTCCGAATAAGAAAGAGTTCCGATAGCCATCTGTACTACTGCTTTTTTTCTTGCTTCTTCTTCAATTTCATCATGTTTGGATCTTAATATCTCCAGGCCTACTACCGTTGCTCCGTATTCCGCCAAAACAAGGTCTTCGTCAGTAAATTCCTGGTTATACTTTGCGAGCATCATTGTACCAAGCCTTTCA
>JAKJBU010000062.1 GCA_022706825.1 Bacillota bacterium | reverse complement strand
ATATTCGACATAAAAGAAGAGAATCCTTTTTGTTTTCAAGGATTCTCTCGAAAATTTTATACTTTGTCTTCAGTCTGAGAATGCGTCATTGACGCATTCTTCTTTTGCACAGCGCTTATATATATCCCGCCCCATTCTCCTATGGGGTTGTTCTTATTTTTTGAATGCTCTGCTCAATTTTTTTAATGGAAGGGTTTTGCATATTCTTTTGAACTGAATTCCATATCTGTATGCTGCCCTCTTCCCAGGAAAGAATTCTGTCAGGTTCATTCGCTGCAAAACCGGAAGGCAGTATTACACTTGCAGTTGTGCCTACATTGGGAGCTATGTCCACTTCCTTTTCTACGCCATTCACTTTTATCGATTTCTGCCCATTCCACAATTCCACAGTCATTCCATTCCAATGGATGGTTGCCTTCTGCTCTGCAGCATTCCATTCATAGGTTCCGCCCATTTCTTCCAGGATAGCAGCAATAGGCATGTTGCTTATATTAAGCACGGTCTTCCCCCTTACCGCAGCTGAATCAATAAGCCCTCCCTGGGGAACCTCCGGCTGTGTTGCGGCATCCGGCGTTGTTGCTGCTGATGATACTATCTGTTTTCCGTTCTGGTACAGATTCTGAAAATTCCCCGTCATGTACATCAGTACCAGCAAGCGCAACGTACTCCCATAATAATTATCAGCCCCTGTTGCAAGGCATTCATCGTAAAATGCCTTTGCCAGCTGTCTGTCGGTTCCTGTCATGGTTCCGGCTGCTGCACATGCTGCATATGGGGCTGAATGGAATGCTCCTGTGGGCGTGCCGTCAAGCTTATATCCGTCAACTATATTTGCGGCTCCGATATTGCTGAAGAAGTTCATCGGCTTGCTGCATATAGCCTTTGCATCTGAATGTCCGTACCAACTGTATGAAACTGCCATTCTCCACAGCACGCGGACCGCATTATATCCAAATTCGGCGCTGTAATAAGCAACAGGGGCCCCTTCCCAGCTGCACCAGTCCGGTACCAATCCTGTTGTCGGATTGGCAGCTTTTTTAATCACAGAGTATGATTCATAGCTTATTCTATTCCAAAGGTCATTCCCTTCGTAATTCGAAAATATTTCATACCATCCCGGTGCAAAATATGAAGGGTTTGCCGGTGAAGAGTAGGTATCCCCCGGCAAAAGCTGTCCCATTGAATTGCTCTCATACTGCCTGATTTTCGCAAGTCTGGCTTTTGCTTTAGCTTCATAATCAATACTGCCTTCAGATCCCCAAACCTTGTCTGCAAATATTAGTGCCAGGGCAATGTCTTATTCGGCAGAGGTAGCCGAATTTGCACCAACTGTTATTCCGTCGTTAGTTTTCCAGTGCATCAGCCCATTGGGATCACTGCAGTATTCAACATAGTCAAAAAGTTCATCAAACAATGTCTGTTCGTTAAAATATACAGCCATCAGCATACCATAGCCCATACATTCCGATACTGTATCGGGTCCGTCAAAAAGCACCCTTCTGTGCCCGCTTTTTGAAACATATTTGTCTTTCCATGCCTCCCATTCGGTCAATAACATCTGTCGCGCCTGATCCTGATCATCCGCTACGAAATTCAAACCGTATTAATATACCGGTACAACTGCAGCCACATCCGCATTAACAGGTACTGCCGTGGAAAATACCAAAACCACTGACAGCATGATAATAGTTGTTCTTTTTAAGCTTGTAATATTTATATATATACCTCCATTCAATGATTTCATCTACGCGTTATCTGTATCCATTATAAACCTGCTTGGCATATCTTACAATCATATATAAAAAGGAGGACATGGGGACAAAGAGGACACGGGGACGTTTCTCCTGTCCCGCTGAAAGCGGGACAGGAGAAACGTCCCCGTGTCCTCACTTATATATTCTTATTTCCCGAAATATCTCTTCAGCAGCCCTTCAAAGCCTGCTCCGTGCCTTGCTTCGTCCTTGCACATTTCATGCACAGTATCGTGGATTGCATCGTAGTTAAGCTGCTTTGCCTTTGTTGCAAGCATCTTTTTGCCTTCGCAGGCTCCAAACTCTGCTTCTACCCTCATCTCCAGGTTCTTCTTGGTATCTGCGGCCACAACCTCTCCGAGAAGCTCAGCGAACTTTGCGGCATGTTCCGCTTCCTCAAAAGCATATCTCTTATATGCTTCTGCAATCTCCGGATAGCCCTCACGGTCTGCCTGGCGGCTCATTGCCAGATACATTCCTACTTCGGTACATTCTCCCATAAAATTCATTTTAAGTCCTTCGTATACTTCAGGATCTACATCCTTTGCAACGCCAATTCTGTGTTCATCCGCCCACTGCCTGGCTCCTTCTTCTTTCAATATGAACTTTTCCTTCGGTGCCTTGCACTGGGGACAGACCTCCGGTGCCTCCGGTCCCTCATGAACATACCCACAAATTGTACATACATATTTTTTCATATAAATCCCTCCATAAATATTTATTATTTATTAATAATTATTATCTTGTTCATAATGTTACCATATATCTTCTGCTTAAGCAAGGGTTTTTATGAAATTTTTTAACAATTTATATCTGGACCTTACAGTACCGATTGTAATCAATGGAACTATCCCATACAAGTGATTCGCTAAAAAATAGTGTAAAAAAAGTCTATAAATGATAAAATAAGTAGGGGCAGTCAAAATACCCCTGCTTATTCGTCTGTAAGGAGAATTAAAATGGGAAAAACACTGGTATTAACCGAAAAGCCCTCAGTAGGGAGGGATCTGGCAAAGGTATTGAACTGCAATCAAAACAGCAACGGATACCTTGTAGGGCAGAAATATATAGTAACCTGGGCTCTCGGCCACCTGGTTACTTTAGCTGACCCCGAAGCCTATAATAAAAAGTATAAGAACTGGAACCTTGAAGACCTGCCCATGCTACCGGATAGAATGGAGCTTGTTGTTATCAAAGAGACCTCAAAGCAGTACGGAATTGTCCGCAGCCTTATGAAGCAGCAGGATATCGACGAGCTTGTCATTGCAACCGACGCAGGGCGGGAAGGAGAGCTGGTTGCACGATGGATAATAGAAAAAGCAGGCTTCAGAAAGCCTATAAAACGTTTATGGATTTCATCACAGACCGATAAGGCCATAAAAGAGGGCTTTAATCAGCTGAAACCTGCCAAAGAATTTGACAACCTGTACAAAGCAGCCCAGTGCAGGGCTGAAGCGGATTGGTTAATCGGGCTTAATGTCACCCGTGCCCTCACTTGCAAATACAATGCCCAGCTGTCTGCCGGCAGAGTTCAGACCCCGACATTGGCAATGATCGTACAAAGGGAAAATGAAATAAAGAGCTTTGTCCCCAAGGACTATTGGACAATTGAAGCCAAAGTCAACGGGTTTACATTGCTTTGGAAGGATAAAAGCGGCAATGCCCGGCTTTTTGACAAATCAAAGGCGGAAGCCATTGTCTCAAAGCTGACCGGTCAGACAGTGGAGATAACTGATATAAAGAAAGAAGCGAAAAGCGAGCCCCACCCGCTGGCATACGACCTTACCGAATTGCAGAGGGATGCCAACAAGCGCTACGGCTATTCCGCCAAACAGACCCTTTCAATAATGCAGTCCTTGTATGAGAGGCATAAGGTGCTTACTTATCCAAGAACGGATTCAAGGCACATTACTGCCGATATTGTGCCGACTTTGCCGGACAGGCTGAAGAGTATAGCCATAGGACCCTATGCCGTAATGGCTCAAAACTTGCTTCGCGGCAAAATAAATACCACCAGCCGGTTGGTGGATAACAGCAAGGTCAGCGACCATCACGCGATTATACCAACGGAGCAGCCTGTCAGGCTCTCTGCCCTGAGTAATGAAGAACTCAACATATTTGATTTGGTTGCAAAGCGATTCCTTGCAGTTTTGAGTCCCGCTTATCAGTATGAACAGACAACCGTAAAGGTAGAAGCATCGGGAGAGCAGCTGATTGCCAGAGGTAAAGTGACAAAATCCCTGGGCTGGAAGGCTGTATATAATGACAGGAGCAATACCGACAGTGCGAATGATGACGAGGACAAGGAACAGTCCCTGCCTCCCATGCAAAAGGGCGACAAGCTGAAGCTCTTATCCGTAAAATCCGTAAACAGGAAAACCAAGCCCCCTGCACGGTATACAGAAGCTACACTTCTTACTGCCATGGAGCACCCGGGTAAATTCATCGAGGATGAGTCTTTGAGGGAAGCTCTGGACAGAACCAATGGATTGGGTACTCCGGCAACCAGGGCTGATATAATTGAAAAGCTGTTTAACACTTTCTATATCGAAAGAAAAGGCAAGGAGATTTATCCCACCGCAAAAGGAATACAGCTTATAGACCTGGCTCCCTCGGAGCTAAGGTCTGCCGAACTGACCGCAAAATGGGAGCAGCAGCTTTATGATATAAGCAAAGGGAAAGCCAATGCAGATGTTTTTATCAGTAATATAAGGTCCCATGCCGGGAAGTTGGTTTCCTCAGTTGCAGCAAGTGCCGAGGCATACAGGCACGACAATATGACAAGAACCCGCTGCCCTGAATGCGGCAAGTTCCTGTTGGAGGTAAACGGCAAGAAAGGCAGAATGCTTATTTGCCCGGACAGGGAATGCGGCTACAGGAAGGGTGTAGCAAGCCTTACCAATGCCCGCTGCCCTGAGTGCCACAAGAGAATGGAACTGAAGGGTGAAGGTGAAGGCAGGCTCTTCACGTGCAGCTGCGGCTTCCGCGAAAAGCTGTCCAGCTTCAGCAAGCGCATGGAAGAAAGAACCGAAAGCAGCGATAAAAAAACAGTTCAGAAGTACATGCAGCAGCAAAAAAAAGAAGAGCCGATAAACAACGCTATGGCTGAGGCTCTGGCCAAGTGGAAGGAAATGCATGATAAATAATAATCGGGCGCCCTTGTAAGGTGCCCGATTATTATTCTTTTATGCCTTTATTTCCTTTTCCTTTATATACTCTTCAAATCTCACCTGTACTGTATCATGAACCGCTCTTTCCTTGAACATTTGCCCTCCTTCAGGAATACTGAGGTTCGCTTTCCTGTCTTCCGTCATGAAGCCTTCAGTGTACAGTACCTGGGAACCATAAACATTACCCCTGCTGCAAGGAACATATGGCTCAATTCCCTCTGTCAAAGCGGCAAATAATCCTCCGTATTGTTTAACCTCATTGGATATCTTCTCCTCTGCTTCCTTAACGGTATCAATCATAACACCCATCTGTGCACCCAGTCTTGAAAGTACATCAAAGGTGGTTTTTCCAGTTAATGGTTTAACTGCAGCCTCAAGTCTCTGTACCTTCCTGTCTGACCTTGTATAGGTTCCTTCCGACTCTGCGGCGCTGCAGACAGGTATGACAACATCTGCAAGCTTCGCGGTTTCCGTCATGTAAAGATCCAGGCAAACTGTGAATTCCAATTTTTCAAGAAGCTCTTTGATTCTTTCATCTGAAGCAGCCGGATCTTCCCCTATTATTACCGCACCTTTTATCTCTCCTTTTTCTATACTCTCAATAAGCTTATTTGCAGGAACAGTAAAGCCCATATCTATTATGCCCTGGGTATTGGCCTTGGAACGGACTATAATAATGCCCCTATGCGGCTTCCCAATCTTTTCTGTAATTACAGCTGCGTCAGCAATTAGCTTGATTGCCTCTTCCGATACGGTCTCCTCATCAATAACTATTATTGCTTTCTTGGCTTCACCATACATTTTTGCTGCTTTTGAGGCATCTTCATCATTGGGGGCATTATCAACATACTTTGCTAGTTCATCATAGCCAATGGATATCTTATCTGCCTTATCCTTGTCCGCAAATTTCTGATCTATTAAAGATTTAACGAAGCTTTTCAGGAATTTGATGTTATTCTCAATCTTTAGTGCAGCATCAGCATGCTCATCCAATCTTGTATCGGAATTGCTGATTGATACCAGCTTGGACCTCTTTGCCGCGTCCTTAATCTTTATACCCAGAACAGGATGGTTTTCCGCAACATCCCCCACAGTTATAATGAGGTCTGTGTTATAAAGCTCATCATAGCTGTTGGTGGAAGCATTGCAGCCCAATATTTCCTTTATTCCGGACTCTTCTTTTGCCGACAATGTTCCAATTATTCCGGTATCAAGCTTTTCGGAGATTTTCTTTGCCAAATATGCTTCTTCGTTTGTAAATTTCGGAGACATGAACACTGCAACACTGTTCTTGCCGTACTGCCCCTTTATAAGCTGCAGCTTCTTGGCTGCCAGCGCAATTGCATCATCAAATTCCGCTTCAACGGTATCGCCGGACCTTCTGATTATTGGTTTCAGCAATCTGTTTCCATCATTGATATGGTGGATTCCGAAACGGCCCTTTGCACATAATGTATCTTCCCCTTTTGCCTTATTGGGGCGCGATTTGAATACAAGGCTTCCCCTCGACTGATAGACCACATTGCAGCCAACGCCGCAGTAGCTGCATACCGAAGCCGTGTCTTCAAGCTCAACGGGAACCTGTTTGTTAATTGCCTGCTTTTCCATGCATGCACCGGTGGGGCAAACATCTATGCAATGTCCGCAGGATATGCAGGCACTTTCTTCAAGAGGCAAACCGAATTCGGGAACAACTACCGAATCAAAGCCCCTGTCCAAAAGCCCGAGAGCTGTTACTCCTATGACCTCTTCGCAGGCCCTGAAGCACAAACCGCAGAGTATGCACTTCTCCGCATTTCTTTTTATGAAAGGATGGGTATCCGCTTCTTCTTTCCTGTGTATTTCACCCTTTATTGCCTTGGTGTCAATATCGTACTTCCCTATATAATTGACAAGCTTGCACTCAAAATAGTCATGACAGCCGCATTCCAGGCATCTGGAAGCCTCCTTCACGGCGGTTTCTTCATCAAAGGTCTCTGAAATAGCGCCAAAGCTCATTTTTCTTATCTTTGCAGGGTATACCTTTTGGTGTTCTCTTTCCTTCTTCTCTTTATCAACAAAATCTTCCGGGCCCAAATCTTCCTGCTCAATGTAGCAGGGATTTGCAACAGGTTTTATTTCTCCCTTCAGGTAGCTGTCGATTACTGAAGCTGCGTTTTTACCCTGAGCTATAGCTTCTATGGCAATCTTTGGCCCTGTTACAGCTTCGCCGCCGGCAAAAACTCCCGGAATATTAGTCTCAAAGGTATTGGCGTTGGCAGCAATTGAACCCTTCTTTGTAAGCTCCAGTTCTTTTACACTTTCTGCATTTACCCTCTGGCCTATTGCAGATATTACAAGATCTGCAGGGATTGTTACTTCATCTCCGGGAATAGGCTCGGGACTTCTTCTTCCGGACTTGTCGGGAGCACCCAGCTTCATTCTCTGGCATCTTACAGCCTTTACCCTTCCATTCCCTTCAATAACCTCAATGGGAGCAACAAGATAAGTGAATTCTACACCTTCTTCTTCTGCTTCCTCTATTTCTACATCTTCTGCAGGCATCTCAGCCCTGGTTCTTCGATAGAGAACCTGCACATGCTCCGCACCCAGTCTCACGGCTGTCCTGGCTACGTCCATGGCTGTATTTCCGCCCCCTATGACCAGAACACTCTGTCCAAGATATATCGGCTCTGCAAGGGTAGCTTTTCTAAGGAATTCAATACCACCCATTACCCCTTCCATATCTTCGCCGATGCAGCCCATATTCATGCTTGCCCAGGCGCCTATGGCAATGAATACGGCATCGTAGGTCTTCTTAAGATAAGCTAATGTAATATCTTCGCCAAGCTTTACATTGCACCTTATATCTACTCCCATTTTTACAAGTGTGTTTATTTCCGCGTCCAAAAGCTCTTTGGGCAGACGGTACTGCGGAATCCCGTATCTCAGCATCCCGCCCGGATATGGCTTATCCTCATACAGAACCACTTTATGCCCCTTAGCTGCCAGGAAATATGCACAGGAAATCCCGGCAGGTCCCGAACCTATTACAGCGGCTGATTTGCCTGTAGGCTCACCAATATCCGGAACATAAGTTCCATTATTTATATCTATGTCGCCGATGAATCTCTTAATATCCGCAATCGCAATCGGTTCTTCCACGTTTGTCCTTCTGCAGGCTGTTTCGCAAGGATGGGGGCAGACCCTTCCTATGCTTGCCGGCAATGGAATAACCTCTTTAACCAGCTTTATGGCTTCATCATATTGACGATTTGCGACCAGGCCCACATAACCCTGGCAATCAGTATGCCCCGGACATGCATTTACACAAGGAGGCCGGCAGTCTCCCTTGTGATCCGAAGACAGTAAAGTAAGTGCCGTCTTTCTTGCAGCTATAGTTCTTGGGGTATCTGTCTTTATTATCATTCCGTTAACCGCAGGTGTTGAACATGCCCTTACCAGCTTTGGATTTCCTTCCACTTCCACCACACACATTCCGCATGCTCCGTAAGTCTTGAGATTCTCATCATAACAGAGATTTGGTATTCCTATCCCGTTATCCAAAGCTATTCTTAATATTGTACTGCCTTCATCCGCGGTCAATTCTCTATTATTTATATTAACTCTAACCGGTGCCATTTTATCACTTCCTTTACTATTCTACGTTTATCGCACCAAACTTGCATGTGATGGCGCAATTTCCGCATTTAATACATTTTTCCTGTTCGATACTGTGAGGCTGCTTCCTTTCACCAGTGATAGCCTCGGTGGGACACTTTCTTGCACATGCAGT
>JAKJBU010000061.1 GCA_022706825.1 Bacillota bacterium | reverse complement strand
ACATCCCCGTGGATCATCTGTATGCAGCCCCCCTTATTGTAAACTATTTCATCAACAAGAAGCTTGACGATATAGTTGTGGTTTCTCCGGATGTCGGAGGAGTTACAAGGGCGCGATCCCTTGCCACAAAGCTTGATGCTCCGCTGGCAATAATTGATAAGAGAAGGCCGAAACCGAATGTGTCGGAAGTTATGAATATCATAGGAGATATTGAGAATAAAAACTGTATAATAATCGACGATATGGTAGATACGGCAGGTACCATGGTGAATGCTGCAAAGGTAATGAAGGAAATGGGCGCCAGGGATATCTATGTTGCCTGCACGCATCCGGTTTTGTCAGGGCCTGCCTTTGAACGCATCAGGGATTCAGTGATAAAGGAGATTATTGTTACAAATACGATACCTCTTCCTGCCGGCAAACCTGTAGACAAGATAAAGGTATTGTCTGTTGCGCCTTTGTTTGCTGAAGCTATTAAGAGAATCTATGAAGGGTTGTCCTTGAGCAAGCTGTTTGACTAAAAATATTTTGCAGCAATCATTGTGGAGGTAAATATGTATCTGATTGCAGGTCTGGGAAATCCCGGAGACAAATATAGATATACAAAACATAATGTGGGCTTTATGGTACTGGATTATTTCGCTTCTGTCCATAATATCAGCATCAGCAGGATAAAGCACAAGGCATTATTGGGAGAAGGCTTGATAGGTGAGGAAAAGGTTGTGCTGGCAAAGCCCCAGACATTTATGAACCTGAGCGGAGAAAGCATATATGAGCTTGTTAACTGGTACAAGTGTGACATATCCAAGCTCTTAGTAGTATATGATGATGTGGATATTGATATCGGAAGAATCAGGATAAGGGCTGAAGGAAGCTCAGGCACTCATAACGGAATGAAGTCGATAATATATTTATTACAAACGGATCAGTTCCCCAGGATTAGGGTTGGTATTGGCAAACAGCCTGATTTTATGGATTTGGCTGATTATGTATTGAGCAGGTTTTCAGATGAGGAAATACCCCTGATGGAAGAGGCTGTCAAGATTTCGTCTCTGGCTATCGAGGAAATAATAAAAAATGGAATAAACTCGGCAATGAACCGGTATAATAGGGAAAAATGAAGGCAACGCTTCAACAGAAGCCTTTTTTTTCTGACATTATTGACCCTGGCTCAGGAGGTGATAACTTGAGCATTGGTAACGTGCTTAAGCCTCTTTATGAAATGGAAGAGTTCAACGAACTGCTTTCATCCCTTGAAGCAAATCTGAATACAGTAGAAGTCTATGGTATTTCCGATACTCAGAAGGCTGCGGCAGCCGCATTTGTTTGCAGGCATTTTGGAAAGGCATGTCTTTTCATAACTTACAATGATTTACTTTCCAGAAAGATTTATGAGGACATTTCTTTTTTTGAACCGGATATGGCGGCGCTAATGCCCGGCAGGGAATTAGTATTTCACAGGATTGATGCCAGAAGCAATGAAATCCTGCAGAACCGATTAAGGGCATATGACGATATCATCAGCGGTAAAAATTGCATTGTCTGCACTTCCATAGAGGCACTGCTCACAAGGACAGTGTCTCCTGAGCTTTTTGCATCAATGACCAGGGAACTTTCAGTGGGGCAAACCGTCTCACTGGATGAGATCAAGGAATATTTCATAAAAGCAGGATATGAGCGAATTGAAATGGTAGAGGGCAAAGGACAGTTCTCAATAAGAGGAGGTATAATTGACTTCTTTTCTCCCATACACCAGAACGCAGCAAGAATTGAACTTTTTGATGATGAGATAGATTCCATCCGATACTTTGACGTGCTGACCCAGCGCTCTATAAGCAAGACAAAAAAAGTCAAAATTACGCCTGCCAGAGAATTTATCGTTAAGGAGGAGGAATTCCTTGAGGGGGCGGAAAAGCTTCAGTCAGAGCTTTCTGCAAGGCTTAGGGCATCAGGAAATGAGCGCAGGAGAAAATCCTCCGATATCAGGGTAAGGGAAAAGATATCCGAGGATATTGAAAAAATGAGGCAGGGTATACACTTTGAGGGAATAGAAAAATATTCGCCGTATTTTTCCGATAAGAATTACAGTCTTATTGATTATATGAAGGATTGCATTATTTTCATAGATGAGCCTAACAGGATAAAACAGCGCTGCGAGGCCATAGGGACGGAATTCATGGAGCATTTTAATCAGCTTCTGGAGAAGGGTGAAGTTTTACCGGGGCAATTTGAAGCATTATTTACTTACGAAGATGTTGTTCCGAAGATCCGGGAGAAAAAGACAGTCTGCCTGGATTCATTGTATAAAAGCAGCAGTGATTTTATTCCTCAAAAAACCATAAGCATTACCAGCCGGTCAATGCATCCCTTCCACGGCAAGCTTTCCATGCTTATGGAAGAGATTGCCGTATGGAGGAAGAATAGATACAGGGTTCTGATACTTTCAGGCTCAAGGGACAGGGGCTTGAGGCTGGCTTCAGACCTTAGAGACAGGGATATTGATGCAGTATACAAGGATGAGCTTGATATTGAGCTTAAGGAAGGGCATGTAATCATTCTTCCCGGAATACTGAACAGCGGATTTGATTTTCCATCGATAAAGTATGCCGTCATAAGCGACAGAGAGCCTTTCGGCTCAAAGAGCAGGAAGAAGATTGAAAAGAAAAAAGGCAAAGCCATAAATGTGTTTACCGATCTCAAAGCGGGGGATTTTGTTGTTCACGAGAATCACGGTATAGGACAGTACATTGGGATAGAGAAACTGAAGATAGATAACACTACCAGAGATTACCTTCATATCAGGTATTCGGGGAATGACAAGCTTTATATACCCACGGACCAACTGGATATGATTCAGAAATATATAGGAGCGGAGGACAAGGGCCCCAAGCTGAACAAACTGGGCGGAACAGAGTGGGTAAAGGTTAAGGCAAAAGCCAAGAAGGCCATAGAAGCTATGGCAATGGACCTTCTGAAGCTTTATGCAGAAAGGCAGCAGGCGGTAGGCTTCGAGTTTTCAGAGGATACCAGATGGCAGAAAGAATTTGAGGATATGTTCCAATATCAGGAGACTCAGGATCAGCTGAGATGCATTGAAGAAATCAAGAAGAACATGGAAGATTCAAGAGTAATGGATAGGCTGTTGTGCGGGGATGTGGGATACGGTAAGACTGAGGTTGCTCTAAGGGCGATATTTAAATGCGTCATGGACAACAAGCAGGCGGCAATCCTGGTTCCTACGACAATACTGGCGCAGCAGCATTATAATACCTGTATTCAAAGGTTTGCCAACTTCCCTGTGAATATAGATGTTTTATCCAGATTCAAGACTCATGCTGAGCAAAGCAGGATAATCCAAAATATAAAGAACGGCAATGTGGATATAATAATCGGAACCCACAGGCTGCTGCAGAATGACGTGGAGTTCAGGGATTTGGGGCTTTTGATAGTTGATGAAGAGCAGAGGTTTGGCGTTGCCCATAAGGAAAAGATAAAGAGCCTGAAAAAGAATGTGGATGTGCTGACGCTGACTGCGACTCCCATTCCAAGAACTCTGCACATGTCCCTTTCAGGCATAAGGGACATAAGCATAATTGAAGAGCCTCCGGAAGAAAGGTATCCCGTTCAGACCTATGTAATGGAGTATAACGAAGAGGTAATCAAAGACGCAATTGCCAAAGAAATAGCAAGAGGGGGCCAGGTATATTATTTGCACAATCGTGTAAGAAGCATACAGAAAATTGCCGCAAAGCTTAAGGCGATGCTGCCCGATGCAAGGGTGGCGGTAGCCCATGGGCAGATGGAAGAGAAGATGCTTGAGGACACCATGCTGGATTTTTATAATAATGAATACGACGTACTGGTCTGTACAACTATTATAGAAGCAGGCCTGGATATACCCAATGTAAACACCATAATAATAAGTGATGCGGATAAAATGGGATTATCACAGCTTTATCAGCTCAGGGGAAGGGTTGGGCGTTCCAACAGGCTTGCTTATGCATATCTGACATATCAGAAGGATAAAGTGCTGAATGAAGTTGCGGAAAAAAGGCTTCAAGCCATAAGGGAGTTCACCGAATTCGGTTCCGGTTTTAAAATAGCCATGAGGGATTTGGAAATCAGAGGGGCAGGCAGCTTGCTCGGCCGGGAGCAGCATGGGCATTTGGAGGCCATAGGCTATGACCTTTATATAAAGCTGCTTGAGGATACGGTAAAGGAGCTTAAGGGCGAAGAGGTCACCGAGACCGTTGATACATCAATAGAGCTTAAGATTAGCGCATTTATTCCGGAAAGCTATATATCCGATGAGAATCAAAAAATTGAGATTTATAAGAAGATTGCATACATTGGAAGCCAGGAGGACATCTATGACATTGAAGAGGAAATAGAGGACAGGTTCGGAGATTTACCGCAGGTAGTCAGGAATCTGCTGGATATATCCTATATAAAGCATTTAGCCGGTAAGTGTAATGTAGTATCCATAACTCAAAAGAAAAACAGCATATTGGTGAAATTCAGCAGCGACAGGAGCATTAAGCCTGAGACAGCTATAAGGGTAGCAGGGGAATACATCGACAGGCTGCTTTTTACCGCAAGCGGCCAGCCATATTTCACCATAAAAGTTGATGAAGACAGACCGGATGAGTATATCAAATTCCTGAAAGAATTTCTAGGAAAAATTAGTAGTTTTCAGAACGGCTGATATAGGGTATAATTAACCTTGACTAAAAACAAGTAGGGGAGCGATGTAAATTGTTTAATAAAAAATGCAGGCTGCTTCTGGTATCTTTGGCACTTGTATTGCTGACAGTATTTCCGACTGCCTGCAATATGGTCAGAGTAAATCCCGAAGTTGATAATAAAACTGTAGTTGCAAAGGTTTCCGGTAAAGAAATTTTAAAAGAAGAATTTAATAAAATGTTTGATATATTCAAGACACAGTACGAGCAGCAGTTTGGTACTGAAGTGTGGGACCAGGAGGTTGAAGGAAGAAAGTTCGGCGATGTTGCCAGGGAAAAGCTTCTGGAGATGCTGATTGATGAAAAGCTTCAGATGGAAAAAGCTGCGGAGCTTGGGATTACCGTTACCGATGACGAAGTGAACGCAGAAATTGAAAATGCCAGAAAATACTTCGATTCAGAGGAAAAGCTAAATGAATTTCTGAAGGGGCAGGGTATTGATCTTGAATACTTCAAGGAATCGGTGAAAAAGGAGCTTACCATAAATAAGCTTGTTGAAAAGCTTACTGAGGATATAACAGTTACTGATGAAGAGCTAAAAAATTATTATGATACCCATCAGGATGAATTTATGAACGTCAAGGCAAGCCATATACTGCTGGATACCAAGGAAGAAGCAGAGAAAATGCTTACAAGGGTAAAAGCCGGAGAGAATTTTGCCGAGTTGGCAAAGCAGTATTCAAAGGATCCCAGTGCAAAGGAAAACAGCGGAGATCTTGACTACTTCAGGCACGGAGATATGGTGGAGCCTTTTGAGAAAGCGGCTTTTGCACTAAAGCCCGGGGAGATCAGTGAAATCGTTCAAACTGACTTTGGTTTTCACATTATAAAAGTTGAGGACAGTGAGCGGGACAAATTTGAGGATGTAAAAGAAATGCTTAAGGGGAAACTGCTTTATGAGAAGAAGGGCTCGGAATATGAGAAGCTTCTCGAAGAAATGAGAAAGAACGCAAACATTGAGAAGTTCACCAAAAACTTAAAATAGAAAATAAATATGAAAAATGCGGTCGCAAGACTGCTTTTTTTCTTATTATCTATAATTTGCAAAATTGTGTATAAAAAATTGTAGATGGTAAAATAATAACCATTACAAACAATTATGTAAATTCGAAAAGGAGGTTTTAAGTTGAAAGCAACCGGAATTGTAAGAAGGATAGATGACCTTGGAAGAGTTGTAATACCTAAAGAGATAAGGAGAACTTTGCGTATAAGAGAAGGGGACCCTTTGGAAATATTTACGGATAGGGAAGGTGAAGTAATACTTAAGAAATATTCCCCCATAGGAGAACTCAGTGACTTCGCAAAAGAATATGTAGAGTCTCTTCACAGTTCCATGGAGCATATAACATGCATAGCTGACAGAGATACCATTATTGCGGTTGCGGGAGCGCCGAAGAAAGAGCTGCTGGATAAGAGGGTAAGCCCTTCATTGGAAAGGATAATGGAAGACAAGACAACAGTTGTTTTAAGCCTGACCGGAGAAAACAAAATGATCAATATATCTGCTGATGAAGAGGGTACCCCCAAGTATACCACCGGAGTTGTAGCGCCGATCATAACCCAGGGTGATTCTATAGGCGCAGTTTTGTTACTTTCTAAAGATCCAAACACACAGATGGGAGAACTGGAGGTAAAATTGTCGGAAACGGCAGCCAGCTTCCTTGGCAAGCAAATGGAGCAGTGATGAAGGTTAAACTAAAGTAGTAGTCTGAGAGGCTGCTACTTTTTTGTTCTATAATGCTTGGTTTTTGGCTATATTAGCAATATAAATACTTTTGTTAGTTTTGCACAGATATGTTAGAATAATTATGCCAAGTTTTTTTGGGAGGTCAAAAATGGGGTTTCATAAACAATCATTTATAAAAGGTGCTGCAATTCTTGCAGCTGCAGGTATAATATCAAAGGCACTGGGCGCCATATACAGAATACCTTTAGGCAGGATAATAGGCTCTGAGGGAATGGCGTACTATCAGACTGCATACGACCTTTACATAATGATGCTGACAATTTCAGCATATTCCATACCTATAGCTATATCCAAATTGGTATCGGAGAAAATAGAGACAGGTAGGCGGGATGAAGCACACAAGACCTTTAAAGTTGCGCTTTCGCTTATAGCCTTCTTGGGTATAACATTATCTGCGATATTGTTTTTCAACGCCAGAGGCTTTGCGGCGATGGTGAAGAACCCGGGAGCGTACGTTGCCGTTCTCTGTGTTGCTCCGGCAATATTTACAGTAGCACTGAGCGGAGCTTTCAGGGGATACTTTCAGGGCATGCAGAATATGACTCCCAGCGGATTATCACAGGTGACGGAACAAATTGCCCGTGTTGCTTTCGGTTTCATATTGGCGATAACATTCTTGCCTGTGGGATATGAAGCTGCGGCAGGAGGAGCAGTATTTGGCACTACCATTGGAGGACTTGTCAGTTTTCTAACTCTCATTTACATATACAGAATGAAAAGAGGCGAAATAAAGGCCGGGATAAGGGCTGACAGTCAGCCGAAGAAAGAGTCCGCCTTAAGCATCGTAAAGAAAATAGTGGTATTCTCCATTCCGATTACTATTGGCGGCAGCATAATGCCTGTAATGAATGTTATTGACACTTTTATTGTAATGGATAGGCTTCAGGCCGCGGGTTTTTCCCATGAGACTGCAACCAGTCTGCTTGGACAGCTTAAGGGTATGGCAGGGGCTTTTATTAATCTGCCTCAGGTATTTACCATCGCTTTAGCTGCTAGCCTGGTTCCTGCAATATCCGAATCAATAGCAAAAAACGATTTTGGCGGCGCTTCCAGGAAGTCGGAACTGGCAATTCGTCTTAGTCTGCTAATCGGGCTGCCCTCTGCTTTCGGGCTTTTTATACTTGCAGATCCGATAATGAAGCTTATGTATCCGGCGGAACCGGCATCTTTGGGAATGGTTCTTCGTTATCTTTCTACGGCAGTTATATTTTTGACCCTTGTCCAGACTATGACAGGAATACTTCAAGGTATGGGGAAGGAAAGAATACCTGTAATAAGCCTGATAGCAGGGGCTGTGGCGAAATTTGCAGTAAGCTATACCTTGACATCAATACCCTTCATAAACATAAGAGGTGCGGCAATAGGCACAGTTGCGGGATATGCCGTATCGGCCTTCCTTAACCTGTCTGCAATAGTAAAACATCAAAAATCAAGTATGAGAATAACCAAAATAGTCATGAAGCCTGTAATAGCTACCGGTGCCATGATGGCTGCGGCATATTTGAGTTATAGGCTGCTTTTCGGTGCAATAGGGAGAAATTCTGCGGCAACGCTGATAAGTGTGGCGCTTGCTGCATTGGTATATGGGATTGTATTGATACTTATAAAGGGAATAGTAGCGGAAGAACTGGAAATGGCTCCGGGGGGCAAAAGGCTTTCAAGCATATTGAAGAAAAAAGGATTGCTATAGAATCAGACACGAGATACGAGACGCGAGATACGAGGTTGGGGCAGGGCTCTGAAGTTTCAGGGCTTTGGCGCAAAACTAGGAATAAGGAGAAAAACTATATATGCAAAAGATAACTATTATAGGATTAGGACCGGGGGATTATAAGCAGCTTAGCCTGGAAGCCCTCGAAATAATGAAAAACGCTGATATATTGGTCTTCAGGACAGAAAAACATCCTGTTGCGGAACGTATAAGAGAATCAGGCATCAGCTTTACATGCTGCGATGATATATATGACAGTTGCGAATCCTTTGATGAGACATACGGGCAGATAAGCCGGCGCATATTGGACTTGTGCCGCGAAAAGGGCCAAGTAGTATATGCCGTGCCGGGACATCCCCTGGTGGCGGAAAAAAGTGTCGAACTTATCCTGGCCGGTGCGGGGAAGGACATTAAAGTAAGTATAGTTCCTGCATTGAGCTTCATTGATGTTATATTAAGCTCCCTGAAAATAGATCCCATAAACGGTTTGAAAATCATTGACGGGTTGAGCATCAAAACCCAGAAGCCCGACAAGAAATGCGGAAATATTATAACCCAGGTATATGACAAGCTGGTTGCTTCAGAAGTAAAACTGGCGCTGATGGATTACTACACGGACGATTTTGAAATATATATAATAAGGGCAGCCGGAGTGGAAGGACAGGAGCGCATTGCCAGCATACCGCTTTATGAGCTGGACAGGATAGAATGGATGGATTATCTTACAAGCATCTATGTTCCTCCCGCATTGGATTCGGGAGCAAGA
>JAKJBU010000060.1 GCA_022706825.1 Bacillota bacterium | reverse complement strand
TCATCTCCCTCCTACGCACTCACTATCGTGAGCAAGGTAACTTAGAGGTGGGAGACTTCTTGCCGAACGTGGTTAAAATTTGATCGCATTTATTCCACGGTCCTATTGGCATGGGTACCCCTGCACCCTCTGGACACCTATTTTTAGGCGGAATTAACCTATGTTTTATGCGACTTCCGCCGCCAAGATTTTACCAGAGGGTGCCACCCCATATCAATAGGCTTTCGCGGCATAAACGCTATGCTTATTTTTATTACCTATAGACTAAATCAGTAAAATTTCTCATATTAAACATGCTGCATATAGCTTTTCTTCCATTGGTAACAGGATAATTCGCGAATGGTACTTGACCCTTATGTATGTTATCATCTTTTCCTTTACCGTCTTTTTTAGGCGCTTTCGATGCACTTAGTATCTGAATTATCTCACTGGTTTTTTCTTCCGGTAATACAATCTTTGAATACCTTTCAACAACCTCATATAATCGTTTACTCGCCTTGGCAGCTAATAACTTCCCTAAATTAGTAGCTCCTTCGATACTCCAGCTTGCTTTACTTGGAGAATATCAAGCCGCTGGATATATCGCGTTTGCTGTCCTCACTTGGAAAGCCTGGTGCAAGGGTAGATACCGACAATCAAAATCCATACAGTGATAAAACAATTCAAGGGTACTACATTCTTTTGCATACTTTGTTTGATAAGGCGGTTAAGTGGGAAATGATGTCAGAGAATGTATGCGATAAGGTGGACAAGCCTTCAATAAAGAAACACAAAGCGGAGTTTTATGATGAAGAGCAGATAAACAATCTGCTTGAGTGCCTGAATAGTGAAGGAGAAGAATTAGAATTAAGCCTTAGCAAACGGAATCCCAATAATAGAAGTAAGTCTGAGCAAGAAAAGCTGGAACTGATGGAGGAAAGGAAATACCTATACTCTATGCACAAAGCATATGTGTATTTAACATTAGCAAGTGCAGGAAGACGCAGCGAAATATGTGGATTGGATTGGACGAATATCAATTTTGATACAAATTATATCGTATTGGATAAGACACTCCAATATACAAAAGGTGCAGGGAAGTTTTCAAGGCCTTATCTGAAAAACGGCGATACATATAAAGGTATGTATCTGCCGGAGGTGGTAATTTATATATTGAAGGAATATAGAGTGGAGCAGCAACAGTACAAGGAGGTACTGGGGGACAAGTGGATTGAATCAGGCAAAGTGTTTACAGCAGTCAATGGCGATTTGATGAGGGACATGGGGACGTTTCTCCTGTCCCGCTTTCAGCGGGACAGGAGAAACGTCCCCATGTCCCTCGGAGAAACGTCCCCATGTCCCTCCTTTTTTACTTCATTGCAAAGGTGTTCCTCAGCTGCCTGGGAGTAAAAATTCCCATGAAGAAGAGTATCAAAAAGAAGAACACAAGGCCTGTAATGCTTGATACTGTCATGTTGAAGCTTTGCAAAGCCCTTGCCACAAGATACAGATTGCAGCACTTTATGACGATGAGCATTCCGATAAAGGCAAATAGGGGCTTTACAAATATATTGGCATAATCTATATGTATTTGGGGGATACGCTTTAAGTCTGCGAGATTCCATAAGCAGATCAGCACTGCGCTTGCGCAGAATCCGATTACAAATCCATAAATTCCTATAGAAGGTATCGGTATGAGGAAATATGAACATATGACGGATATTACAATATGCAGGACTGAGTTTTTCAGAACCACGTGCTGCTTCCCGACGCCGTTCAAAACCGCAAACAGAGTGAACTGCCAGTATTCAAAGGGACATACGAAAGACATCCAGAAAAGCATATTGCCGGCCTCGGGGCATTTGAAGAATATCCTGCACAGCTCCCAGGGGAATACAATAAATAGGGCAGTTGAAGCAAATGCTATTGCCGAAGTAATTTTGAGGGAGTCATTGCATTTCTTGTTAAGTGCCGTCCAATTGCCTGTGGCATAGGAGGCGGCTATGGCAGGGACAAGAGTAATGCCAAGGGAAGCAACAATAATGAAGGGGAAGAAAAGCAGGGGCATTACCATACCCGTTACCTGCCCGTATAAGGACAATGCATTTGAGTTGCTGTAGCCTGCCGCACGAAGCTGCATGGGTATCAGAATGGCTGTTATCATATCCATGATTGTTGTCAGGGCACCGCTTAGAGACAAGGGAAGAGCTGTTTTCAGTATTCTGGTTATGATATGGATAGTTGAATCAGTCTTTGTATGAATTGCAGCTGCTTTTTTTGCTTTGTAGCAGAAGTACAAAAGAACGAGGCTGATAAACTCTCCTGCAGCCATCGCTGCCATTACCCCGGCACATACGTATTCGATTCCCAACGGAAGCAGATAATATGTAGTCAGAAGAAGTCCTCCCAGCCGAATCATTTTTTCAAGTATGTCAATCATAGCCGGAGGCTTGACATATTGCAGCCCGTAAAAATATCCTTTCAACACGGCGCTTAAGGATATAAAGAATATGGCAGGGGTAAATACCATGATCGAGAAGAGGGTCCTGCTGTCCTTGAGGACATATTTGGCCAGGTATTCAGAGTTAAAAAATATAAAGGAGCACAAAGCCAGGCTCCATATCCCTACTGTAATCCCGCAGATTTTAATAATCTTGTACATATTCCTGTAATTGCTGCCGGGAGCCTGTTCAGCGATCAGCTTTGATACTGCCGTAGTGATTCCTCCCGAAACCAAAGTTATAAAAAGCAGGTACAAAGGAAGGACCAGCTGATATACCCCTACACCTTCAGAGCCTATTGCCCTGGTAAGAAATACCCTGTATATAAAGGACAGGGATCCGGTAATGAGGTTTGTCATTGTCAGAATAAATGCCCCTTGTATGTATGTGAGCTTTTTCAATGCTTATCCACTCCTTATTAAAACCCTATAATAAATAAATATTACAGGGGCAAGTACAATATTAACAAAAAAGAAGGCAGCCGGTTTTGGCTGCCGAGAGAGTGGATATGACCAAGATTTGCTTTATTTCTTTTCTATTTCTGCCAGAATTCCGTTAATGAATTTTATGGTCAATTCGTCGTTTACTCTAAGGTCTTCAACCCTTTCAGTTTCACCGTCAATTATCACTTTTACATCAGAATCCACTGTGTAGGTTTTAGTTGTGTTATCTACTTTTACAGTAATTTTCTTTACGGTGCTGATGCTTATTCCCGTGAGTGTGCCGGTTACTTCTGTTTCATCATCTTCTGCAATAACTTCTGTTACTATATCGCCGACAATATCTACTTTCACTTTCATGCCCACTTCAAAATCCGAAATGCTTGCATCGTCATCATCGTTTACTGTTATTTCAGCACTGCTTGGTATTGTGAGGGCAACTGTTGTGCCGTTTGACTTCTTTACTTTTATTTGTTTGCCGCTTGTATTAATTGCGCTGATTATCCCTTCTACGGTAACAACCTCATCCAATTCTACTATTTTTGTTTCGGACAGCTTGTTGTTGCCCTCGTCAACAAATCTGACTCCGTCAATACCGTTGAAATTCCTTAACTTTACAATGCTGTACGGGTATACAGATATGCTGCTGCCTGAAGATGCAGGGACAGTGGTATCTACTACAGCTTTTATTGTATATTTGTCTCCGTTTTCAACCTTGTATACATCATCTATACTAATCTTGTAACCCTCTGAGTTCTTTTTGCCCATTGTTGCTATCAGGTAGATAATGTTGTCATATTCATAGGCTTTAAAGTTTTTATTGAGCTTCAGATAGTCAACCTGATCCTTTAATACGGCTGACAAATCATCGTAATCAACTTCGGCAAAAGAAACTTTGGTTTCATCAGCATCTTCTGCAGTAACCTTTGTAACTTTGTCATCATCTATTTCAATTTCTATGCTCATTCCTACCTCAAGATCTGAGAATTCTGCATCATCATCACCGTTTACAATGATTTCAGCACCGGAAGGAACTGTATAGCTTACTTTTGAGCCGTTTGACTTTTCGATTTTTATTGTTTTGCTGTTGGATACCAGGCCGTATATTTTACCTTCAACGATGGTTATTTCATCAAGGTCTTCAATTTCCGCGCTGTCAAGTTCATCATCATCTTCATCCACGAATATCACTTCTTCAATGCCATCAAAGCTCTTAAATTTTACTACGCTGTAAGGGTAGGTTATTGCCTGGGTGACATTGGAGCCGGAAGAAGGTTCGTCTGTATCAACTACTGCTTTTATAATATATTCACCGTTATCCCCAATCTTATATACCTTTTCTATGTCTATATCATAACCGCCGGTTCTCTGCCTGCCCATTGCAGCCACGAGGTAAATATAGTCATCATATTCGTATGCTGCATAGCTTTCCTTGGACTTCATATCGTCTATTTCATCCTTAAGTACTTTTGGAAGGCTGCTGTCGGATACAGTACGGAAGGAGACCGGAATTTCCTCTTCTTCATCATCGTCTTCTTCAGCACTCTTAACAACCTCAATAAATATTACGTCTTTGCTGTTGTTCAGCGTAAGCTGCAGAACATCTCCTTTTACCAGATCTTCTATGGTTTCAAAGGAACCATCCCTATACACCTGTGCATCTTCAAGCACATCGTAAGTTACGGTGACTCCTTTAACCTTGACTGTGATTTCATTGTCATCAACATCTGCAGAGACAAATACTGTGCTGTTCTTTCTGTTGTCAGTGTCCGGAAGGTCGAACTTGCCTTCAGCCCTGTCGAGAAGTACGGCCATTTCAGCCCTTGTCACAGGCTCCATTGGCTTGAACATATTTTTTTCATTGCCAATCATAATTTTCAGTTCACTTACAAGGTACACATAACCCACTGATTTATCCGGTACAGCGCTGCTGTCCTTGAAATCCAGTTTTTCATCCATATGCTCCAAAGCTTCTTCGGTTTCTCCCATTGCTCTTATGATATACTTTGCAATTTCATGGCGCTTTGCAGGTTGGTTGGGATTGAAATCCTTCAGCTCTTCAGGGAGCAGGATTCCTTTTTCTATTGCCATGAATATATAGCCATAGCCCCAATTAGGCAATATACCTTTATAGAAGGGATGAACCTTTTTGCCCATGCCTTCCGCTTCTTTGTCATCACCTGTCAGTCTCATAACCATTGCAAGAGCCTCTACATGAGTGACATTGCTCCTCGGCGCATACTTGCCGTTGCCTATGCCTCCGATTATTCCTTTTCCGGCCAGCTTTTCAATTGCATTGAGGGCCCAGGTGATATCAGCGCAATCATCAAATCTGTATTTTTTCACTTCGTTCTTCTTGATTTTGGTCTGCCCATATGCATTACCTTTACCAGGAGTTACAACTTTGATTGTTATATTTCCTCCTGCTGCCGGCTTTTTATTATCTGCTGCAAGTACCGTAGTAGTTAAGGAAGAGAGTGTGAATACTACTGCAATTCCCAGTGCCGCCAACTTTTTCTTCAACATAAGATTTCCTCCTTGTTTCTTTTTTCTTTTTATGGATTTTTGTGATTAATATACAATTCGCAGGTTGGTCATGATTTTTGGGTGTAATTTGAAAAAAACTTATCAAATCATTTTATTGACAACAATTCTGTCTTATGATATCTTTAAAAAAAAAGATAACCTTTAATTTAGTCCTGTGAGGCTGGTAAGGTTTTTGATAGTGTATCCGGTGACTGGAATAACTTCATGCCCACAGGTGTGAGGTTTTTTTTATGCCCTGAATGGGTAACCTTTAAATAATAGTCCGGAGAGACTAAGAAGGAGGAGAATACATGAGTTTAAAAGGCAGACATTTGATTGACCCCAATGATTTCAGCCTGTCGGAGCTGGATGAGATTTTTGACCTGGCTGACAGAATGGCGGATGACAGAGATTCATTTGGGAATATCTGCAATGGGAAAATTCTCGGGACACTGTTTTATGAACCAAGTACAAGAACAAGGCTGAGCTTTGAATCGGCAATGCTGAGGATGGGAGGAAAGGTACTTGGTTTTTCTGATGCAAGCACAAGCTCGGTATCAAAGGGGGAAAGCATAGCTGACACCATAAGGGTATTGAGTTCATACGCAGATGTTGTGGTAATGAGGCACCCCAAGGAGGGAGCCCCTAAGCTTGCTTCGGAATATTCACTAATTCCTGTAATAAACGGAGGCGACGGAGGGCATCAGCACCCGACACAGACCTTGACGGATCTGCTTACCATAAGAAGATATAGAGGAACATTGGAGAATCAGACAATAGCTTTCTGCGGGGATCTCAAATTCGGAAGGACGGTTCATTCGCTGATAAGCGCAATGTCCCGCTATAAAGGATCAAAATTCGTACTTATATCTCCTGCTGAGCTTAGGCTTCCCGGACACTTGAAGTCAAGTCTTCTTGAAAAGCATAATGTGGGTATTTATGAGACAGAAAACCTTGAAGAAGTGATAAACCAGGTTAATGTGCTGTATATGACGAGAATTCAAAAAGAAAGGTTCTTTAACGAAGCGGATTACATGAGGCTTAAGGACAGTTATATTCTAAGCAGAAGCAAGCTTAAGGACTCCAGGGAGGATATGCTGGTAATGCATCCTCTGCCGAGGGTTAACGAGATAAGCTATGATGTTGATGATGATAAGAGGGCAGTATACTTTAAACAGGCGGAATTCGGAATATATGTGAGAATGGCGCTGATGGCGCTCTTATTGGGGGTGAATGTAAATGTTAACCGTAAATAGCATTAATTGCGGAATAGTAATAGACCATATAGCTGCGGGCAACGGAATAAAAATCTTTGAGAAGCTTAAGCTTGATGAGGTAGATTTCCCGGTGGTGCTTCTGATTAATGTATCAAGCAGGAAGCTTGGCAGGAAGGATATCATAAAAATCGAGAACAAGATAGATGTGGACCTTACAATGCTGGGATTGATAGACCCCAATATAACCGTAAACATAATTGAAAACGATAAGATAGTCAAAAAGATGAACACCATAATACCGGAAGAAGTGCAGGGATTGTTCAAATGCAAGAATCCCAGGTGCGTCAGCAATTTTGACGAGTATGTAACCCCAAAGTTCCACCTGGCTAAAGCCAATGGAAAAATTCATTACAGATGCGGCTATTGTGAGGAATTGACAACCTACAGCATATAAAATTTGATACGAGGTTTCAGCTAAACTTTGAAGCATAAAGAATCCCAGGATGCACATCAATTCCCGGGATTCTGTTTTTTAGCCGGGTTACAGTAACAATAGATGACGGGGTTATATCGGAAGTAATTTTATGGTATAATAAAAAAAAGGGGGTGTTATTATGAAGATGCCGGAATTTTCCATCGGAATGTCAAAATCTGTTCAAAAGGTCATAACCAGAGAAGACACTGCATTGAATTTTGGCAGCGGAGCATTGAAGAATCTGCTGGCAACGCCGACACTTTCTGCGCTGATGATTGAAGCGGCAGTAAAAACTATTGACCCTCTGCTTCCCGATCGCTATATTACAATCGGGAAGAGCATTGAGATTGAGCATGAGCATGCAACCAAAGAAGGGACAACTGTTACTGTGAGTGCTGAGCTTGTTGAGATTAACGGAAATGTATTGTCCTTTAAAATTACCGCCTTTGATGAGATCGGAAGGATCGGTACGGGCTATCATGTCAGACAGATAGTGAATTATGATATCCTGATGAAGAGAGTTGAAGAAAGATTTAGTGTAATGGAGGGCAGACCTTAAAATTTTCATATAAAAATTTAAAATTTTTGTTGTAATTTTTATCCCGCTGGAATATAATAGAGTGTAACAAAAAAAATAAATATGCTCAATCGATCGCTGAGTCCCTTTCAAAGGGAACGGGGGAACCAAAAAATGGGGTGAATCCTGAATAGTCAGGTAGGGCTAAGCTCTTTCAGTCCGAATCCGTCAGCTAACCTCGTAAGCGTGGGAAGAGGAGGACTGGGTGTAATTTGAAATAGTTGCAGCCGTGGTTTACTCCACGGCTTTTTCAACCCCCAAATTACCTGTTATCACCCGCCTTCTTTAAAAAAAAGGAGGTATTGAAATGTCAGTAGCAGCCAAATCGTACAGTGTTGTCAACCCGTATCATCTCAAAAAGCTTCTTAGAGTCAGAAAAGCAGAAATAAGTGATATTAATTCAATATACGATGTTGCATCCTCGGTAGGAACCTCGGAGAAGATTTCCGAACAGGGGTTTCTTGTGGATGATTACCAGTCGAAACCTAATTATTATAAAAAGAAAATAGGCCATTGGATTGAAAACCTGGAGCATTTTTATGTTGCCGAATATGATAAGGTATACGGATTCATGATAGCCTATACAAAAGAGGAGTGGCTAAGGGACAATCCCAGCTGGCTCCAGGATGTATACTGGAATCCGGAATTTGATCCAAGCTGGACGAACAAGTTTATTGTGGTTGACAAAACTGCCGTATTTGCAGATTTGACGGGTATGGGAATCGGAAGCCTTATTTACAAGAGGCTCCTGGAGGACTTAAGGAATGAAGGCATTAAGCATATTTTTGCAGAGACCATAATCAGCCCTCAGCCCAATTTTGCTTCCCTCCAGTTCAGGAAAAAGCAGAAATACAGCCTTGCGGGGGTACGTTACGAGAAGTACAATAATATCCTTTATACTGATTTGATTTACCATAAAAGTGCGTTTGATGCTCTTACCTGATTAATTGAAAGGACTAAAAAAAGGGATATCGAAAACTATTTATTCAATAGTTATGCGACATCCCTTTTTTAAATATTATCTACCGGACATGCTTCTTTCAGCCTGCTCGATTAATCTCTTCACCATTGTTCCGCCTACTCTGCCTGCGTCCCTTGCCGAAATGTCACCATTATATCCTTCTTTTAAGTTAACACCTACTTCGGATGCTACTTCGAATTTCATCCTATCAAGTGCTGCCGTTGCCTGATATAATTGATACGATTCCAACATTAGCTTGCAATTGAAATAAAGATATGATATAAAATAATTAAAAGTCAAAGAAAGTCAAAGTCAAAACGCGGAGGTTAACATCATGGATATTAACAAATTAACACAAAAAGCCCAGGAGGCTGTTATCGAATCACAGAGCCTGGCAATAAAGCACAATCATCAGACTGTTGAAGGAGAGCATTTGCATTACGCAATCATTTTGCAGAATGAAGGCTTGATTCCCAAGCTGCTTTCAAAAATGAACGTGCCTTTTGATTTTTATTATAAGGATATTTCAGACCTCCTTGACAAGATTCCGAAGATTTACGGAGAGACAGCTTCTACTCCTTATGTTTCCAGAAGGTTTGAGCAATTATTCTTAAGGGCGGATG
>JAKJBU010000005.1:694-44527 GCA_022706825.1 Bacillota bacterium | reverse complement strand
GCAGCTTTTATTATGTCATTATTTTAGCTTAAACAGCCAATATTATTCATAAAGTATTGAACGATAAATTCTGTTTTTTATTCGGCACAATTTTGCACGAAAGATTCCTTTTGCGCAATGTTGTCGTCTCTCCAAAATAATATTTAACTAATACCTGCTGAAACGCTGCTTTTCTATAGTTCCTCCCTCAACCAGCATATCTTCCCGGTAGAACACAACCGCCTGTCCGGGAGTGATTGCCCTATGGGTTCCTTAAACACTACTCTCACTCTTTCATAAGATTCACAAAAGCTATTCCCAAGCCCTACCCGCTCTTTCATTGATAAGCCTTTACACAGTACTAGAATAATGCGATATAAGTATAGTTTCTAAAATACTCCGGCTGTAGTGGAAGTAGGTTCTCCTCCCCCTGCGGAGCAGGGGATGTAAGGTATAGAAGCCTCTGTGCAGGCATTTTGTATTAAGCAGCATTACATAATACTTATTTATTAATCGCAGACAGCAATTTCCTCCAGCTTAGTTCAACTCTATTATTTCATCAAACCTGGCAGAAACAGAGTAATCTGCGGAATATAGGTCACTAACAGGAGAGCTATGACTGAAACAATTACTAATCCAAGAATCCTCTTTGAAATATCCAGAACCGACACATCAGCAATAGAGCACGCCACATACAGATTAGCACCAACAGGCGGCGTTGCAAGGCCTATCGCAGTATTCATTACCATAACGATACCTAACAGAATCGGATCATATCCCATCTGTAATGCTATAGGATAAAAAATGGGAGTAAAGATGTAAAAAGAAGAAACAACGTCGATAAAGCATCCTGCAATCAGCAGTGTCACATTTACAATAATCATGAAGACTATCCAGTTACCATCAGCGAACTGTACAATAGCATTCTGCACCAGATTACCAATTCCCGCCACATTTATTACCCATGCAAATAAGCTTGCGCATGCGATAATATACATAATAACGCCAGACTGTGCAACCGAGTCCACAAAAATCTTATACAACATTTTTAAAGTAACATTCTTATAAATAAAAACGCCTACTAACAATCCATATACTGCAGATACTGCAGCCGCTTCTGTCGGAGTAAAGATTCCCCCGTATATACCACCAAGTATGATAACAGGCATCATCAATCCTGCAAGTGCTTCTTTCAGACTTATCCATCTCTCGCTATTGCTTGCTTTCGGTAACATTATAATGTTATCTTTTTTTGTTTCCCTTATAAATTCAATTGCAAGCAAAGTGCCCATCAAAATACCTGGAATGATTCCGGCCATAAACATTTTTCCAACTGATACTCCGGTGATAGATGCATATATAACCATTGATGTGGATGGCGGTATAATAACACCTATAGCTCCTGTAATTGCAATGAGAGCTGCGGTGTGGGAGGCTTTGTAACCTGCCTTTACCATTGCAGGGATTATAATAGGTCCCAATGCCGCAACTGTTGCGGGTCCGGAACCGGAAATTGCAGCAAAGAAGCAGGATACAATTACACAGACGATGGGCAATCCGCCTCGCTTATGTCCGACAAATGCCTGTGCTAAATTGATGAGTCTATGGGAGATACCAGTCTTCTCCATAATGTTTCCGGCAACAATAAAGAATGGAATTGCAAGTAAAACGAATTTGCTAATTGCAGCAAAAACATTAGTTGCTATCATTCCCAAACCTAAACCGGATGCCAGCAATGCTAGAATACTTGATACACCTAGACTGACCGAAATTGGTATGCCTAAAATAAGCAGAACAGCAAAACTACCGAGTAATACTAATGTAATCATACTTCATTGCCCTCCTGCTTTGTATCTCTATTGGTAAATAGCTTTATTGCTTCCATAATAAAACGAAATGCGATAAAAGCAGCGCCAATAGGAACATATATTCCGAAAATCCATTCCGGCCACTGCATACCTGCTGTCAATTGGCCAACAGAAAACTCATATATTGTCATTTTAGCACCCAAGTACATAAGCACAATTGAAAATATTGCTGAAAGAATGTAGCCACTGCCGACAACATACTTTCGCGTTCTCTCCGGAAGCGAATCGGTAATCAAAGTCAAGCCCAAATGACTTCTTCTCTTAGCTGCAATTGCTGCACCAAAAAGACTAATCAATACAAACATTTTTGTAACTAATTCTTCAGTAAAAGAAATGGATGAAGTAAAGCAGTATCTCGCAATAACATTAATAAAAGCAATTAACGTCATAAACAACAAAGCTATTGCTGCAAGAAATTCTTCCGGATTTCTCAAATACTTTTTCATAATACTCCTTTCGTATAAATAACAGAGTTGAGTGGAATAGTGTTTTCAATATTCCACTCAACACTATTTTTATTTATATTCCTGCATTCAGCTTAGTCCTATTTGATTTGAAATGCAGCACATGCCTCTTCTCCAAATTTCTCTTTGTATTTTGCTACTGTGTCAGCCAAAGCATCTCTGAATGCCTTTTGCTCATCACTACTTAATTCATATACCTCCATGCCTTCTTTTATAAACTTTGCCTTCAGCTCTTCTTCACCGTTTACAACAAAATCACGACCCCAGGCACAGCTTTCATGGATTTTCTTTTCAAGATATTCTTGAGTTTCCGGCTTCAGTTTAGACCATTTGCTTTCATTTACTATACACAAATTAGCTTCATATATATAGTTCCAAACAGTCAAATATTTCTGTACCTCAAACAAATTGTTGGAATTTGTAACTGTAAAGCCATTTTCTTGACCATCAATAGTTCCTTGCTGCAAAGCAGTAAATACTTCACTCCAGTTCATTGAGACAGGGTCCGCTCCTAAAGCTCTGAAAGAATCCATATATATTGAACCGCCTGGAACACGGATTTTCAAACCGGCCAGATCCGCTGGAGTTTTAATTGGTCTCTTGCTGTTAGTAATCTGACGCAGACCGTTATGTATATAGTCTACGTACTTGATTCCGCGTTCTGCAAGTAACTTCGCCCAATAATCAGCACCTGAAGCTTCAATCACTTCACTTGCTTCCTCATAGTTTGAAAACAGGAATGGTATAACACTGATTTGCATTTTTTCATTAATTGAAGAAAGAGTACCTACACTTGAAATCATTATATCGGTGGTTCCTTGGGCCAATAGCTCTATACTCTTGGTCATATCTCCTCCTGATAGCTGATCTTGAGGATAAACTTCAATAATAATCTGTCCATTAGTTTCTTCCTTAACCTCTTTTGCCAGTTTTCTTGCCGATTGAGTGTCAGAATTTGTCTCCGTACCTATGGTAGACATTTTCAAAGTAACCTTTTCAAACTTTACTTCAGTTTCACTGGCTGCATTATTTGGTTCTTGGTTCTGGGTTGCCTCATTTTTGCTTCCGCAAGCTGCCATGCTCAAAACAAGAGCAAATACTAAAATAATAGAAACAATACGCTTTTTCATTTTTTTCTCCTTTCAAAACTCCTATTTAGTTTCTTGTTTAATCCCGTATAAACTTCTGGTCATAACCTGCATATCATGACCTGGCAGAATAAAATCTGCAAGATCTCTAATCTTCAGATATGATTCATACCAGTCCTGAATGCTTACATGAACTGCAGTGGGTCTTACTGATTCCCAATTGTCGTACAGCGGCAAGTTATCACTTGCAATCATATACTTACCTTCTTCTGTATTAACTAAAACCCCTTGCATTCCAGGAGTATGTCCGGGCAAATGATAAACAGAAATATCTTCATTCAAAATATAGTCTCCGTCCATGACTTTCATCTGCATAAACCCATCAAACCAGCATGGCTGACCATTCTTCTTAGAGTAGCCATAGGGAACGATGTCAAGCCATAACGGTGCAACAGCATATTGAAGCTCCGCCTTCTGAACATAAATAGTGGCATGCTTGAAATAATTAAGATTAAATGCATGATCCCAATGGACGTGAGTTAAAATTACAGTGTTAATATCCTCAGGTTTGACATTATGCTCGGCAAGGATATCAATAATGGAACGGCCATCTATAATTGCCCTGTTATCCATAGTTTTTGCCAACTCCGGCTCCGGGGTACCGCTATCGACCAGGTACAACTCTTCACCGCGACGAATTAAATAAGCAAGAATTGCAACATCTAATTTTGTGCCTACGTCCTTCTGATGAGTAAAGCGGCTTTTTTCAAAATCTTCAAATTTACCAAAATACAGAGGAGTGATTGTAATCTTCATTTTTTTCTCCTTTCACTTCTATATCTATATACTTCAGATTTCGTGTTATTTGAGCTGTTTAACCAACAGCAAATATATTACTATGTATATAAGTAATGCATATTATAAAATTTTTTTAGATTGCTATTCATGCATTAAATCAGTCCATATGGGAGCCGCCGTTGACGTCAATGTCTTCCCCCGTGATATATGATGCCTCATCGGATGCAAGAAATGCTATCGTATTTGCAATCTCTCTCGTACTTGCAGGACGCAGCATTGGTATAGTAGCCCATATTGCACGTTCAACCTCATCTGAAATTCCAGCACGGATATCAGTATCTACAAGGCCGGGACATACACAGTTTACTGTTATTCCATCGTTTACCACTTCACGGGCAAGGGCTTTCGAAAACCCCAGAATCCCTGCCTTAGCTGCAGAATAATGGGAGCCTCCGTATACTCCTCCGCCCCTCTTTCCTGACACTGAACTCAGGCTGACGATCCGGCCGTATTTATTTTTTGCCATTTCAGGTACAGCCATTTTGGAGCATAAAAATGTTCCATATAGATTTACCTTTATGATCCTCATAAAATCCTCCGGAGTCATGTCTCTGGTAGTTATAGGCTGAGTTATACCTGCATTGTTCACAAGAATATCCAGTCTTCCATATTTTGCTGCAGTTGACTCCACCATCGCCATAACGGACGCTTCATCGGTAACATCTACCCGGACAGGGAATGCAATACCGCCCAATGACTCAATTTCTCCGGCTACGCTTTTTGCACCGTCATAATTCATATCAGCCACTACCACCTTGGCGCCTTCCTTTGCCAAAAGCATGACTGTTTCGCGCCCTATCCCCCGTGTAGAACCAGAACCGGTCACAATTGCTACTTTACCTGTAAAACGCATATTTTCACCTCTTAATAATTTAATAAATTAACGCATATATTATCATACATTTCAAATTCTACTTGAGCCGCTTTATATTCAGAAGTTCGCTAACTTTTCTTCGATAATCGCCAAGCTGCTCTTTGTTGCGCAGCACCAGCAACGCATGCAATGCAGATACTACATTCAGTTCACATATCCTGGCCGAAATCGAATCACTGAAGAAGGTGTGTCCTGATAAGCCTGTATACAGAGGTATATCCGTACACTTTGACAAAGGAGAACCAACCAGCCCCATTATGGAAATAGTAGTTGCCCCCATCTCGTGTGCTTTCTGCATACTCTCCACCGCATTTCGCGCCCTGCCGCTGTGGCATACGGTAAATGCCACCTCTCCAGGCTTCATAAGTGCTGCTGCCTGTATCTGAAAGAACGGATCGTCCACCATTGAACAAGGGAGTTCAATTTTTAAGAACACATCAAATGCACTCCTTGCAGTACTTGCCGAACCTCCTTCAGATAAAATAACCACTCTTTCAGCATTAATCAACTCATTTGCAGCTAATTGCAGCTGTTCTCCATTCAGCACAGAGAGCATATCATCCATTGCATTCTTGTTATATCGTATTATCTTCTGAACCACAACTGCCGGTGTATCATCTTCCTCAACTTCACTGAGTTCACCAAGAGGTGACAGCTGTTCACGCTTAAGATACAGCTTCAACTCCGGCACTCCATTAAAGCCAATAGATCTGCAGAATCGAACAACAGTCGCCTGGCTTACCCCAGCTTCCTCGGCAATCTGAGCAACAGGCATATCAATTATATGTTTCCATTCATTCAATATCAGATCTGCAATACGCTGCTCCGTATTGCTCAAATGTTCATAATGCTGTCGTATTCTTGATAGACACATTATTTTATCTTCAACCATTACTTACCGCCCCTTTCGCGGCCTCAGCTATGAGTTCCGCTGTAACGCCGTTCTTCTCAAGCAGCTTATAATAAGGCCCGGATTCGCCAAATTGATCCTGAACTCCCATTCGTTTAACTCTTCCTTTTCCCAGTTCCGCAGCAACTTCACATACTGCACTGCCCAGACCGTTTATTATGTTATGGTCTTCCACTGTTATTACTGCTCCCGTTTCTTCCAGTGCTTTCCTGACAATTTCCTTATCGAGGGGCTTAATAGTATGCATGTCAATAAGCCTTACCGACACACCCTCAGCCTCCAACTGCTCTGCGGCCTGTACTGCAAGATGCAGCACCGAACCGGAAGCAATTATTGTAACATCATTACCTGACTTAAGCTGCTTTGCCTTGCCTATTTCGAATTCCTCATTCTCATCATATACAAAGGGAATCGCATCCCGGGTAAAACGCAGATATACCGGCCCGTATATCTTAGTTGCTTCCTTTACCAGTTTGCGTGTAGCGTAATAATCCCCCGGAGCGATAACAGTCATATTAGGAAGGGTTCGCATTATTCCAATATCCTCTATGCATTGATGTGAAGCACCGTCATTAGCAGGAGTCAATCCGCCATGAGAGCATGCTATCTTTACATTCAACATCGGATAACACATCTCTTGTCTTATCTGTTCACACATCCTCATGCTTCCGAAAGCAGCATATGTGCAAACAAAAGGAATTTTGCCGCAGGTTGCAAGCCCCGCGCCTACACCTGCCGCGTTCTGCTCTGCTATACCTACGTTTAAGTACTGTTCTGGAAGCTCTTTTGCAAAAGGTTGTGTCTTGCATGATTTCCCGATATCACAGTCAATGACATATATTTTGCTGTTTTCCCTGCCAAGCTCTATAATCTCATCTCCAAATCCGTCCCTGAGAGCTTTCATTTTAATCCAACCTCCAATTCCGCCATAGCCATTTTGTATTCGTCATCGTTCGGTGCAACGCCGTGCCACTTTACTACATTCTCCATGAAAGATACACCTTTTCCTTTCACCGTCTTTGCCACTATGGCGAAAGGTTTGCAGCAGCCGCTCTCCATCCTGATTTTCTCAAAAACACCTACTATTTGTTCCATATCATGGCCATCTATACAAAATGTCCTGCATCCGAAGGACTTGAATTTGTCGCATAGATCCTGAGTCGGCATAATATCTGCACAGGCCCCGTCATTCTGTAATCCGTTATTATCTACTATAATAACCAGGTTGTCCAAACCATATTTGACAGCAGCTTCTACAGCTTCCCATACCTGGCCTTCATTTGTTTCTCCGTCACCAAGCATTGCGAAAACCCGTGCATCCTTCTTATCCCTTTTGTAAGCTATCGCCATGCCTACAGCGCAAGATATACCTTGCCCCAGGGAACCTGTCGAAATATCAACACCCGGACACCGTTTCATGTCCGGATGCCCTTGTAGTATAGATCCATATTTACGCAACGTATGTATTGTCTCATAGGGGAAAAAACCTCTTAGTGCCAATGCTGAATACAAAATAGGACATACATGGCCTTTAGAAAGCACAAATCTGTCTCTGTCCTCCCACCGAGGATTTTCTGGATTCAGCCTCAATTCGTCAAAATACAATGCAGCCATTAAGTCCGCTGCTGATAATGAGCCCCCCGGGTGTCCCGAATTTGCTTCATATATCATGGTCAAAGCTGTCTTGCGCAATTCTTTTGCTCTTTCTTTAAGAAGCGCAATCTTCGCTTCCTTCTCCATTAGCTGCTTCCTCCTTTGTACTATAATAATTGTCGTTTTTATTTGAAAACTTATACTTTTTATTAATATTAATTCAATAATACTATTTCATCCTTATGAAGTCAATTAAATATTCGATTTTTTTTGTAATTTATTTCACACTTCTGTTAAGTTCTTAACATATATCGTCATAAATATAGTTAAAAAATATTCTTCTATATATTGTGCCGCCTATCCCTTCGGATTTTTTTAAAATATTCAGTCTCTTTTTGGATATATCAGGAAAATAAATTATATATGAGCTTTTATTGAATTTATTTCATTCCTGCATATTTCAGAATATTTATAAAACTTTTCTATTTATATCTCCATTACAAAAAAAGTGCACCTCCAAATGTTAGTTTTTTTTATCCAACATTTGGGATGCACTTCATTTCGCCTTACTATTACTTCTCTATAGTTCCTCCCCCAACCAGCATATCTTTCCGGTAGAATACAACCGCCTGTCCGGGAGTGATTGCCCTCTGAGGTTCCTTAAACACTACTCTCACTCTTTCATTGTCTATGGGTGTGACCGTTGCTTCTGCTTCTTTTGCACTGTATCTTATTTTTGCCTTCACATTTATTGCTCCTTCAAGCTTCTCGAAGGCAATATAGTTCATTTGGTTTGCAACAAGCTCACTGCTGAATACCTCAGCCTCATCTCCAAGTACTACAAGGTTTTTATCGGGAATTATTTCGACTACATACATAGGCTTTCCAAAGGCTATTCCCAAGCCCTTGCGCTGACCAACCGTGTAATGGACTATTCCCTTATGAGTACCGAGCCTTCTTCCTTGTGTATCCACAAAATATCCCGGCTTGATTTCGCTTCCTTTTCTTTCGCTTATGAACCTTCCGTAGTCATTATCTTCAACAAAACAGATTTCCTGGCTTTCAGGCTTGTTGGCCGTTCTAAGGTCCAATCCCCTGGCTATCTCCCTGACCTGACTCTTGTTGTAGTCCCCCAAGGGCATAAGTATATGCCTGAGCTGTTCCTGAGTCAGATTATAAAGCACATATGTCTGGTCTTTATCGGGAGCTGCTGATTTTCTGATAACGTATCTCTTCAGATTTTCATCGTACTGTATTCTTGCATAATGTCCCGTAGCAACGTATTCTGCCTCTAAAGCCTTGGAGCGCTCCAAAAGCGCATCGAATTTTATGAATTTGTTACAGGCTATACACGGATTCGGAGTCCTTCCTGTCAGATATTCATCAACAAAATAATCAATAACCAGCTTTTCAAATACCTCTTTAAAGTTCATAACATAAAAGGGTATGTCAATTTTAGCGCATACCCTTCTGGCATCCTCCACAGCAGATAAAGAACAGCAGCCTCCTTCACGCTCAAGGGCTTCCTTGCTCTTATCCTGCCATATTTGCATGGTAACTCCAATTACATCATATCCCTGCTGTTTTAGAAGGTAAGCAGCGACAGAGCTGTCAACTCCGCCGCTCATACCTATTACAACTCTCTTCTTCATTTGTATTCAACTCCTAATGAGCATACAGGGCTAATGACACTTCCGCTCACATTTACTGCAGCATGCTTCTTCATCAGGCTCAATCCCGGCTGATACAGAGGATTCTACTTCCTTACCCTGCTTTTTCATGTAATCCTCAATTGCAGCTTTAACAGCTTCTTCAGCCAGTACAGAGCAGTGTATTTTTGCGGGAGGCAGTCCGTCAAGAGCCTCAACTACAGCTTTATTTGTAAGTTCAAGGGCTTCCTCTACCGTCCTGCCCTTTATCATTTCAGTGGCAATGCTGCTTGTGGCTATTGCGGCACCGCATCCAAAGGTCTTGAACTTAACGTCCTTTATGATGTTATCTTCTATCTTCAGATAAATCTTCATTATATCGCCGCACTTGGCATTGCCTACTTCGCCTACACCGCTGGCATCCTCTATTTCACCGACATTTCTCGGATTTGAAAAATGATCCATAACTTTTTCACTATACATTAGTATTTCCCCCTTTAACCTTCTCATACAACGGAGACATCTGCCTCAGCCTTTCCACTATCTCCGGCAATACTTCCAGGACATAATCTATGTCCTCTTCGGTATTTACGGCACCCAGGGACAATCTCAGCGATCCATGGGCTATTTCATGGGACAGACCGATAGCCAGCAGCACATGGGAAGGATCCAATGATCCCGAAGTACATGCCGAGCCGCTGGAACCGGCAATACCTTTCATATCCAGATTCAGAAGCAGTGACTCTCCTTCAATATACTGAAAACTGAAATTGGCGTTTCCCGGAAGCCTTTTGACCGGATGTCCGTTCAATCTTGTATAGGGTATCTTATCCATTAAGCCCTTTATCAATTTATCCCTCAGGCCCATTATCCTTTTGCTGCTCTCTTCCAGATTTTCGTTTGCAAGCTCAATAGCCTTTCCAAGCCCTATAATCCCCGGAACATTTTCCGTACCCGCTCTTCTTCCTCTTTCCTGACCGCCCCCATGAACAAAGTTTATAAGCTTTACTCCCTTTCTCACATAAAGTACCCCTATACCTTTAGGGCCATAGAATTTATGTGCGGAAAGCGAGAGCATGTCAATGTTCTGTTCCTTTACATCAATTTTAACACTCCCTACCGCCTGCACTGCATCAGTATGGAAGTATATGCCCTTTTCCCTTGCCAGCTTTCCTATCTCTTCTATGGGTTGTATCGTACCGATTTCATTATTGGCATACATAATGGAAATCAGTATTGTCTTATCAGTTATTGCGTTTTTTACATCCTCAACGCTTACCAAACCATACTCATCTACAGGCAGGTATGTTACTTCAAAGCCTTCCTTTTCCAGGTATTCACAAGTATGCAAAAGGGCGTGGTGTTCAATGTTTGTAGTTATTATATGATTGCCTTTGCTTTTGTTGGCATATGCCGTGCCTTTTACCGCCCAGTTATCTGCTTCAGAGCCCCCTGCAGTAAAATATATTTCTGAAGGGTCCGCACCTAATGCCTTGGCAACCCTTTCCCTGGCAGTATCCACATGCTTGCGCACGTCTCGTCCGAACTTGTGTATGCTTGAAGGATTCCCAAAGTACTCGGTAAAGAAAGGAAGCATTTCTTCCAGTACTTCTCTTTTTGTATAGGTTGTAGCTGCATGATCCATGTAAATTCCTCTTATGCCGTCCATATTATTTCTCTCCTTCTTTCTTTCGTTTAAGCTTATAATAGTCATTTACCATATCATTCAATGTTATTGAATCTACCACATTATTGATGCCTTCCATTATTTTTTCCCAAATCAATCTTGTTACACAGTTTTCAGCTTTTGTGCACTCCGGCTCATTATCCATTACACATTCCGACGGAGCCAGGGGGCCTTCAAGAGTCCTTATTATTTCCCCCACTGAAATCTCTTCGGGTTTTCTTATCAGCTCATATCCCCCTTGAGCACCTCTGATGCTTCTAACCAGCCCGGCCTTTTTCAGATGGGCTATAAGCTGTTCCAGATAGGTTTCGGAAAGCTGCTGCCTCTGAGCTACTTCTTTCAGGGGCATCGGCCCTTCCCCGTAGTTCAAAGCAAGCTCATACATAATTTTGAGTCCATATCTTCCCTTGGTTGATAATATCATATTATCAGCTCCTTATTAATTCCTACCTATTAAGTCGGATTTCAATTTAAGGTTACCATATCAGAAAAACATTGTCAATATTAATTTCTACTTTTTTAGTCGGAATTATCCGTGCCATTGCCGGCCTCAAGATAACAAAAGGTACGGCTTGCGCCGCACCTCTTTATATAAATTGCCTCCCGATATATTGTTATATCGAAAAGCAACAGCTGTACTATAATACATACTATGCAAGGCTTTTAAAAATGGTAACCGTGAAGCTGTTATGATATGCCGACACCCATATATTTTATGCCTGACCCATTAAACTTATACTTGTCAAGGGCTCTGCAGCCATCGAACAACAGTGCCGTTTTCAAGGATGCCGAACTGCCTTCGTTCAAAAAATCCAGATACTCCTGCCATGGTGTCATAAGGACTGCCGCATCAAAGCTTATGGCTGTTTTTTTATATCCCTCCAGGAAACATATCCCCCGGTATCCTTCAAGTGCTTTTCTTGCTTTTTCCGTTGCCATGGGATCTGCTGCATATATTACCGCCTCTTTTTCAGAAAGAAGCTTCACAAGCCTTATAGCCGGAGATTCTCTTATATCGTCGCTGTTCTGCTTGAAAGCAAGGCCAAGCACCAATATCTTTTTGCCTTCCAGGCCGTTCAATTCTTTTTCCAGCCTATCCGTAATTTTTCCAACCTGCATCTCATTTATCTCCGCAGTAGCCCTGAGCAGCTTTGGAGCATAGCCGAGGCTTTCCGTAAAGGCTATCAAAGCTCTTAAATCCTTAGGGAAACAGCTCCCGCCATAACCGCGTCCGGATTTTAAATACTTGACTATCTCAGGCCTTATAAATTTTCCGTCAATTTGGGGACTGATCCTTTTGTCAAGGGTCACTCCATACAGTACTTCTTCCGCATCCAATCCGCCGATTGCTTCTGATATCGCCGCAATTTCATTGGAATATGAAATCAGCATTGCAAGCAGTGAATTGGAGGCGTACTTAATAAGCTCGGCGGTTCTCAGGCTGACCCTGAGAAGCGGCGTCTCGAAATAACCTTCATAAACCATTTTGAAGTGCTCATAGCTCCTGTCATCATATGCCCCTATCACAATTCGGTTAGGGTTCATAAAATCCGTTACAGCTTCACCTTCCCGCAGGAACTCAGGGTTCATGACAAGCCCGAATTCTCCGGCCTTCTTCCCCGATTCCTCTTCCAGGATATTCTTTACAAGGGTATCTGTGGCAGATGGTATTACCGTACTTTTTATGCATATAACATGATAGGGGTTTTTTATCCTCAGTATTCTGCCTATGTCTCTTACAGCCTTTTCTACGTTATTGAGGTCTATACTCCCGTTCTTGTATGGGGTATCTACACAAACAATGGAAATTTCACTGCTTGCCACCCCATACTCAATGTCAGTGGTGGCCAGCAGCCTTCCTTCAGCAACCGCTTCACCAATATATTCAGAAAGATAGGGCTCGAATATAACTGCCTCTGAGTTGTTAATTCTATCTGCAATTTCTCTTTGACTGTCTACACATATTACATCATGGCCTTTCTTCGCCAGGCATGCTCCGCATACAAGCCCTACATAACCGGTACCTATAATTGATATTTTCATACCCCTTCTCCTATTTTCCTATATAAAAATAATCCGTCACTTTCCTGTCAATACCTTCTATCTTCTTTATGGCATCTCTTAATGCCTTGCTGTATATCCCGCAAACAACGCATGGGATCTCGGCGCCGCATAATGCGACAGTATCTGCGTATCTCTTCAGCCTCAGCCCGCTGAAATGATAAAAGATCAGCCTGCTTCCGTTCACAAGAATATTGCCGTCCATTTCGGAAAAATCATATTTGAAATAATTCCAGGAAGCCGCATTTGCTCCGGGAATATCAATATACTCAACTCCATTAAACATTCCGCTCATGGAATCCAAATAGCCCTGATCGGCAAATCTCCCATTATCATATTTGCAATAGCACCATTCAATACATCTGTCCTTCCACCATTTCAATGCCTTATACGAGTCATTGCTTCTCTTGAAGGCTGCAAAGCCTCCGTTAGTCTTTCTGTTCACCTTATGGGTAGTCAGAAGAACATGCCACCTGTCTTTTCTCCTGAAAAGCTTCATTGGGTTATCAAAGAAAAAAATATCCGAATCCGCATAGACAAATATCTTGACATCTGCGAACCTTTCATACAAATAAAGCAGCAGCACCGGCTTCAAAGTCCAGCAGTATTCGCTTGGGCTTCTCTGACCCTTCAATTCCCTCAGTTCATCATTTTCCTGTTCTTCAGCAGATATGACCAGCATACCGGGAAGCTTTAAAGCATCAAGGACCCTCCCTGACTCCCGGTCAACTGCAAGAACTGCTAAAAATGCTTCAGGCATGCGGCCCTTTAAGGAATTATACATGGCTATGCATTGATGGAGCCTGTGTTTTGTTACGATTGTACAGAACATTATATTCAATTCAACCACCTAATTTATTGCTTATGGCTTCCCAGTTTTCATTCATATCCTGCAGGTCTTTGGAAGTGTCCGCCGCCTGCCAGAAGCCTCTATGCTCGAAAACTGCCAGCCGGGATTCCGCTGCAAGCCCGGGCAGAACGTCCTTCTCAAATGAACAGCCTTCATGGTCAAGATAATCAAAGATTGCTTTCCCCAGAACAAAAAAACCTCCGTTTATCAGCCCTTCTATTTCTGTTTTTTCTCCAAAGGATGCTGCGAGTCCGTCCCGGGCCTTCAAAATTCCATATTGACTCTTTTTTTCTACAGCCGTCAATGTAGCTGTTACTCCCATTTCCTGATGATATTTCAGAAGCTTAGCAATATCTACATCACAAAGCCCGTCTCCGTAAGTCATAAGGAAAGTATCTTCATCAATAAAAGGCTGTATCCTTTTTATGCGGTCTCCCGTCATAGCATCTGCACCTGTATCTATAAAGGTTATCTTCCACTTTTCAGGTTTTTTCAACAGGTACACTTTGTTTTCATTGCCGCTGAAATCCAAAATGAAATCATTCTGCATCCAATCATAATTCATGAAGTACTCCTTGATCTTTTCTCCCTTATACCCCAAGGGCAATATAAAATCATTAAAGCCGTATCTGCTGTATATTTTCATAATATGCCACAGTATAGGGCGGCCTCCGATAATGGCAAGAGGCTTCGGAATATCCTCCGTTACTTCCCTCATCCTCATCCCATACCCGCCGCAAAGTATTACCGTCTTCAATAACATCACCCCGGCAATCCAAAAATTATTGTATGATAATCATCAAAGCAGCCTTATCGGATAAATGTCCGTATCCCCGGGCTCATATTGTCTTGTGGCGGCAGCCAGGATAACAAGCTCCTCTTCCTCATCATTCCTGAAACAGTGGGCTGTATTCTCGGGAACCTTTATTACAATATTGTCCTTTGACGATGCTCTGAATACATCGGTGCTGTCGGTTTCCAAATCCCTGAGGGCTATGGTCGCTGTCCCTTTTATCACGGAAAAAAATTCAACGTTCTTCTTATGGTAATGATTGCCCCTGACGGAATTTCCCTTTGTGTAAAGCACGTAGATTTCTTCAACAGACTCATCAGCACCAAGCATATCCATTGTGAAAACCTTTTTCAGTTCTCCCCTGCCATCTTTATAGGGACTGATTGTAATAACCTCATACCTGCTTTTCATAAAAACACTTCCATAATATCTATATATTACTTTCCTGCTTATACCAGTGATACAACCTTCCAAGGCCGGCTTCCAGCTCCACCTTGGGGTAATAATTGAGATAGCTTTTGGCTTTGCTCAAATCCGGGCAGCGTCTTTGGGGATTATCAGTCAAATAATCCTTTTCCTTGCTTTTTTTATACTCAATAGCGACATTTCCGACTATCCCTGCAATCAGCTCTGCAAGTCCCTTCATGCTGATTTCGGTTCTGTCATTCCCAATATTGAAAGCCTCTCCGTCGAACTCCGACAGCAATACAAGCATGAAGCCTTTGACTGCATCGCTTATATAGCAGAAGCTCCTGGTCGGGGTTCCGTCGCTTAATATCTGTATCTTCCGCTTATGGATGGCGTCATTGAAAAAATCGGGTATTACCCTTTTGTCATTCAGCATCAGGCCGGGGCCATATACATTAAAAGGCCTTGCCGACTTAATCGGCACCTTGTATTCCTTATAATAGTTAACAACCATTGTTTCTCCAAGCCTTTTGGATTCATCATAGCATGCTCTTGGGCCTGTACAGGAGACATTCCCGTTGTAATCCTCCACGGTAGGTATGTGGGACTCATCAGGATCACCATATATTTCACTGCTTGAAAGGTTCAGAAAGCTCTTGATGTTTTTTTTCATTCCCAGTTCAATGAGGTTCTTCAGCCCCAGTACATTTGTTTCAAGAGTCTCAATGGGATACTTCCTGTAATAAGACGGCGAAGCTATGCTTGCCGCATTTATTATATAATCAATGTCGTAATCTATTTCAATCGGCTTTGATATATCTGCATTTAAAAACATAAAGTTTTCGTTATGCCTGATATGTCCTATCCTTTCAGGCACACCGGTTACAAAATTATCAACGCAAATAGCGGTTACAGATTCCATAAAAATATTATCGTTGCAGAATTTCAGCAAATCCATGAAATAAGAACCTATGAACCCGACCCCTCCGCTGATAAGAAAGCTGCTTCCCTCTATAACCTTCAACGTTCCTCCGATTTCCAGATATATATCCCTTACATCCTCCTCTATTATTTTATTTATACTCAATTTTCATCTCCCCTTCACAGAATACTTGTCATGGTTTTTCCTGAACCATTCTACCGTCCTGTCAATTCCTTCCTCAAGGTTCACTCCTGGCTCCCAGCCCAATCTGGTTCTGATCTTTGTCAAATCAGGCTGAGGGCTCCATAAATCATTTTTTCTATACTCAACTGCTCCATAGCATACTCTTTTCCCCGTTTCGAACCTTTTCATAATTAGATTTACATAATGCTTCAGCTTGAAAATACTGCCGCTGCCGATATTGAATATTTCATTCCTGACTTCCTTATTGACAGCGGCCATCATAAAGCCGTCAATTATGTTTTCAATGTAGCAGTAATCCCTGTACTGCTCACAGGGAGACAAGGAGATTTCACCATCTTCCAGCGCGGATAATATCACGTGGGGAAAAAACTTGTGACTGCCCTCTTTTTCCCCAAAAACCCCGAAGGGTATGATAGTGGCTATGTCAAGGTTATACCCGGCTGCTGCCTGGTGAGCTATTAAAGTGGCAGCCCCTTTTGTACTGCCGTATATGTTTGTCGGGCTGTAATACTCCTCTTCCTTAATTGCGCCTTTCTTATTCCCATATTGCATGCTTGTTCCTGTATTCAGCAATTTCTCGCAGCCTGCCAGCCCTGCTGCCATGACAATATTCAAGGTACCCATTATATTTGTCTCTGCAGCGGCCACATAATCCTTCTGCCTTGAATCCACCCCATATGCAGCCATGTTAAATACATATTCGGGTTTTATTCTTGCCATACACAGTCTTACTGCCTCGTTGTCCCTTATGTCAATGGCAATAATTCTTATGGAATCCTTTACCTCGTCCAGCCTCCAAAGATCAGAAGCATCCCTGACTGCCGCAAAAACTTCACAGCCATACTTAACCAGCCTGCTGACTGTATGAGACCCGATAAACCCATTGCTTCCCGTAACCAACACCTTTTTATTCCTTAACAACCCGGCTTCCATACTGCCACCACCATATCAATCCAAATTTTCTATGATTGCTGAATTTGATGCCCTGTACCAGGCGTTCATACCGGAATATACTTTTGATATCTCATTAATATATGGCTTTATTTTCTTGATTGACTCCGCAACTGCCCTTGCATAAGGAAAGTATATGAGTTCTTTTGCAGAGCCGCTTACCTTCAGGCTGTCCCACTTCCACAGGTCGAATTCATTCTCACCCAGAATCATGAAGCTGCTGAAATGATAAAATACCAGAAGGTCTCCTCCGATAAATATATCCTCGCCCCTGCAATGCACTTCTTTATCTTCCAGGTTCCACACTGCTGCATTCATACCGATGTTTTCCTCCAGGTATGCACTCCCATACGGTTTTAAGAAATTTTCGAGATATTTCTGATCGGCGAATCTGCCCTCCGAAACAACATCAAAGCACCATTCAATGCACTTTTTTCGCCACCACTTCAGATATGACAGCGCTGTGCCGCACCTCTTGAAACCTATTATTCCGGCATTGAACCGGCCCTTCTTTCGGTATAAATGCTTGTAAGGCTGTGAAAAATTATGATGGGTCAGAAGCACCGTATGCCTTTCCAGGGCTTTAAAGCACCTGTCAGGCCTTGAAAACAAGTATATATCCGCATCTAAATATAGGAGTGAGGCCACATTTTCATATTTCTCAAATATATGCAGCATAAACGGTGCTTTAAGTGTCCAGCAGTACTCATAATCCTTCCTGTTCTTCTTAACTGCTCTCAGCTTGTTGTCTTCTATCTCAGAAACCCTGACCAATGTCACATTTTCGAGCCCCATACCTGTAAGTATGTCATAAGCCGCATCCTCCATACAGCATATCCATATATGAAAGCTGTCGGTGTTGCTTTCTATGGAATCCAGCAGTGCAAGGCATTTCGGCAGGTATTCAAGAGTTGTCAATGTGCAGAAGCAATACTGAGAATTGTGTTTATCCTCTGCAGCTCCTGTTTCAGGAATTTGTTCCGTTTCCTCTGCATTCCCTCGTTTAAGCTGCAGCAGGGCAGCCTCGCAGGCAGATATATAAGGCATATATATGCTTCGGACAACCGCTTCGGGGAACCCCCAATCTTTGTAGGTACAAAGGTCATAATCGTCAGTGCCTGCATACCTGAAGCCATAGTAATGAAACAGCACCAGCCTTCTTGCATCTATATGCCTCTTCTCTTCTGCGGTAAACCTCCATAGTATGAAGGGCGTCATATTGATTCCGGCATTCTTTATCACAGCTACTCCTTTAAATCTTTCCGGCCAGTCATTCACATACATCTGATCGCTCCACAGCCCGTTCTCCATCCTGTCATAGCACCACTCATTCACTTTAGACTGAAACCATTTCAGGCATTCAAAGGAATTCGCATCTCTCCTGAAGCCTAACAAGCCTGTATTGTATATGCCGTATATCCGGCTCAGGTGAGCATGATTTCCGGTGTACCTTTCCTCTGTAAGAAGTATTGAGTGCCTGCCCCACTCCAAATATATCGGGCCGGGATCGGACAGGAACATTGTATCCCCGTCAAGCCACATTATATGGTCAATGTAATTATAGTTGTTAAAAATATATAGAAACACCGACGGCTTTACAGTCCATGCATACTCCTTGTCATTCCTGTCTTTTCTTGCTTTTGTAAGCTCCGGGTAATAAGACTCTATTGCACTGACAGGAATAAGCACAGTGTTTTCAAGCTTGAGGGCAGCGAATGAAGCCAATGCTTCATCTCCCATGCATATAATAAAAAAATTAAATTCCTTGTCATGTTTAACCATTGAATTATATAATGCGAGCACCTTATACTTATAATCACTGCTTGCTATTGAGCAATAGTAATGGATCATCGATTACACGGCCCCTCCTAATCGATTCAAAAACGTCTTTATTTCAGGATATGCTGTTTATCGATGACAAGTTACTTAAAAAATATATTTAAGGGCCAGCATATGCTAGCCCTTTATCCTGTTATTCAAAATATTGATAAGTTTATTCAATTCAATGCCTCTCGATTCGGCAGCCTGCCGAAGGGTCCTCTCCTGAGATCCCCCTCAGCCGCAGCCTGCAGACAGCAGATTATAGTATCTCAATACACCTTTAGTTCTTGGATAGTATCTTATAATCTCTTTTATTTTCATATCCTCGCTTATCATATTGCATTACGAGATAGGATATGGGGGAATCGGTACTCCAAGCTGAGGGGGATTGAATGAAGGGATATCCTCCATCTCAAATTCTTCACAGAAGTCAACATCTATCGGTGCTACATCCTCTTCTATCTGGCAATACCCCAGGACAGGAACACAAAGCTGTACTTCAGCGTCAAACTTTACTGCAATAAACGCTCCCAGGTTGGTAACCAGTATCTCACCGGTTGTTGTATTGTTCTCCTCATCAATAAATGCCTCACCCAGGCATTGAAGCTCAAATCTCCCTTGATCAAGGAAGTGCAGCAGTCTTTCAAAATTTTCTTCTGTTACATTGGGATAGCTTCTTCTCACACTGAATTTAAAGCAGAGTTCTCCGCAGGGCCCTTCTGAAAGGTTAGTTCCCTCAGGCACATCAAGTACTTCAAGAGGAATAATGTTTCCTTTGGCATCCTTTCCAAACACATCGCAGCAGCATTTTGCCGAGAATTTAAGCCTCTTATCTGAATTTGTTGAAACATCCTTAATTTCTACATTACTCAGCTTGCAGTTCTTCAGTATCAAAGCAGGCTTTATAATATCGCCATGTGGATTTCCGCAGACTTTGAACTTGATGCCTTCTACACAGTCCCTTAAAACAAATTCGTCAAATACCTTTTTTACCTTAAGGCACTCAAAAAACAAATCTTTACATTCAGTCGACCCGCCTGTTTTTATCTCCAGCCTGGTGGTCCCTGCACATAATACAGTTGGTAATGAAGCATTTGGCACTGTCATTTTCTCACCTTCCTATACATTTACATTTTTTCATTGCTGTCTAATTTATAATATGGAAGTCAGGACATTTTTGTGAACAAGTTAAAGCAAATTTAATAAATTTTTTAGACAAATGCACAATATACGAATAATGCGACGGGGACACGGGGACGTTTCGCGTGTCCCACTGGAAGTGGGACAGGGGAAACGTCCCCATGTCCCCGTCGCATTATTTTTCAGATGCGCAAGTCCAGTCATAAAGCATAAAAATATCCATATAAATATAGATAAGGAAATTTGAGGTGGTGATTATATGATAGATATAAACCCATCAGCAATACTTGAGGATTCAAAGGGCAACAGGTACTTCTTTTTTTACAGGGATTCTTCAATATATTACAGGGAGGTTCCCATTAAGGGGGATATAAAGGATACAATGCTTATAAGCCAGGCAAACGCAGATTTTGCTGCTGTCATAGATGCGGATGATTCCATATACCTGACCTGCAACAGCCGATATAAGGGAGTCCTGCTTTTTATATATACAAACAGCGGTTGGAAATTTGAACCTGTCGTAAATTTGCACAACAGCTCCAATATATTTATTATGGACATTATAGTGCAAAACGGTTCCATACATATATTCTTTTCAAAAAAGCTTCCTATTGCCAATATGTACAATGTTTACCACATTCACAAGAATATAAACGATAAGACCCCTTATATAGAGTATTCCTGGAGGAAGAACAGCCTTTCGGAAATATACTCTCAAAACATTGAAAGCTCTTACTCTCTGCTCCCTTTAAGAAACGGTATTATTCACTATGCCAGTGTATGGTACGATGGAACCCTATATTATATCAATTATTACTGCTACGACGATTCCACCAAATCCTGGCTTCACAAAAGCCTCAGCATATCATACAAAAACCAGGCGTTTATAAAGCTCATACATCAAAATAAGAAAATAAACCTGCTCTGCTATTCAAATGAAAACGAGGGAAACAACATACATCATTTCCTTAGTAAATCTTCAAGCAGCAGCGAAATAGACTTCAGGGAACTTGGAAATGTCCGTATCGATACCAACGGAATGATACCGCTGTTTTATTCCGATGATAAAGCAATACAGATGGCCTGGATAAAGGATCATGTTTTCCATCAATACACCTTTGACGATTCAGCGGGCAGATGGAGAAAGGCTGTTGACTTGCCCGTTACGGCGGATACCATTATTAATGCAGTAAAAATAATGAAAAGCCTGGCCCCGCTGTCAATAACAAAGGGCTTTTTCATACTTGACAAAAACTACAACATTTCAAGGCCTGCAGAGCATATATCAAGGAGTATTCCTGAGGATAAACCGAAGGAAAAAGCTCAGGCTGCACCCATTCCTGATATGAACGATTATTTAAGACAGATTCTTGATGAAATAAGAGACCTCTCGGATAATGTGAAGTACCTGAACAGCAGGATAGGAAGCAGTGATAACAGGAATTCAAAAGATCCCACCCCCCCAAAGTCAGGTACTGTTGATAAAACTGCAACGGAACAGCCGACCCTTAAGAAAAGCGGCTTCAAGGAAAAGTTCATGAAAAATGAAAGGCTTCCCAACTACGAAAGCTTATTGATGAAGCAGGAGAATATAACCACCTACGTAGGAAAGCCCGGCACCGTCAACCCCGCTTCCGATATTTCCAAAGACAGCGAGAAACAAGCCTTCGCTTCCCCCAATACGGCAGCACCAAATAATAAAGAAAACTGGACGGAGGATCCGGAAGAGATCCCATATAAATATAACAGCCTTATGAAAAAAATAGGAGAATTCTTTAAATAGAATTCTCCTTACTGTCATATTTCGTACTCCCCGGTGAATACTTCTTTTGCTTCACCGGTCATTTGCACGTGTTCCCCGGCCTTCCATTCAACAGTCAAATCCCCACCTCGAAGATGCACCCTGACAATACTCCCAAGCTTCCCGCTTGCAATTCCTGCAACAACCGAAGCACAGGCACCCGTGCCGCATGCCATTGTATAGCCTGCTCCTCTTTCCCATGTACGAAGGATTATTTCATTCTTGTTTATTATTGAAACAAAATTCACATTTGTATTTCGTGGGAAATAATCAGATACTTCAATTTTTCTTCCTTCCGAAATCACCTTTTCATCCTCGATACTGTCCGTAAAAACAACTGTGTGAGGAACACCCATAAACATTGAAGTAATGAGATATTCTTTTCCATCAACCCGGATGGGATAATCAACTACTTTATCCAAGTCAGCATTAAACGGGATATCCTTGCTGCCAAACTTCGGCATTCCCATGTCCACAGTTACCTCTTTCACTGCTCCGTCCTCAATATTCAGCCTGGGTGATATGGTACCGGCCAATGTCTCCACAGTGAAGCTCTCCTTGTCAACCAGTTTCTTTTCGTAACAGAACTTCGCAAAGCAGCGTGAAGCATTTCCGCACATTTCTGCCATGCTTCCGTCAGAATTGAATATTTCCATTCTGATATCGCAGCTTTTACTTGGGGATGCAAGTACAACACCGTCTGCGCCTATACCGAAATACCTGTCGCACATTGTTTTGGCAAGGCTGCCGTAAATATGGATATTGCCTCTCAAATTATTAATCAATATAAAATCATTTCCCAGTCCAGTGTATTTGTAAAACTTCATAATATTGCCTCCGAACCCGGTACGGCATTACTCAAAAATAGCCGCATTTATTCTGTAACTTGCCCTTGAGCCTCTCCTTTAATTACCTTAGCCAGCCACTCTTTTCCCTCTACGAGCCTCGTTACCATCATTGCCGCTACACTGTCTCCGCAGGCATTAACCATTGTAGCGGGAGGGTCAACCAAAAATCCGATTGTTGCAATAATCGGAAAAGCTTCCGGCGGAAAACCATAAAGATTTACTATAAGCATTTCTCCGATCAATCCGCCTCCGGGTACCCCCGACATTACAACACCGCTCATTACGGATATCAGTATTGCAGTTGCAAAGGTTCCTATTCCCGTGAATCCTTTTCCGTAAAGTCCGAACAAAAAGGATATCTTCAAAATTGCCGATAAGCACGAACCGTCCATATGCATTGTAGCACCCATCGGAAGGACTATTTCCCTGATATCCTTCGGAACACCCATTTTTCTTGCTGATTCAAGATTAACCGGTAAGGTTGCAATGCTGGATTGGGTCGCTAAAGAGGTAAATGCAGGTGATACAATATTTTTGAAGAATCTCTTTACCGCCGGCATTCCTCCCGAATAATATGCGTATACGAAGAAAGCTATAAAGAAATAAGCTATTGTAACAGGATAATATATAGCCATAGCCCTGGCGTAGTCCTTTAGAAGCTCCGGCCCGAACTCCCCTACAAGAGCCGCAAAATATGCAGCCAGCCCAATAGGAGCATAGTACATTATAAAGCTTACCATTTTCATCATGACATTTGAAAGTGTATCCAATGCCTCCGCAACCTTCTTGCCTTTTTCACCCAAGGCAGTTACGCAGAACCCGAACAGCACTGAAAATACTATAAGCGGCAACATATTCCTTCTTGATAAAAGCTCCGGAAAGTCTGATACCGTGATAGCCTTTACTGCTTGGTTTGCAAGGCTGATCTTCTCTACTGGCTCCTCAGCATTGACGTTTAGATTAACTCCTTGTGCAGGTGGTATAACTGTCACGAAAAATATCATTATAATAGCTGAAATTATACCGGTAACAACAAATACCAAAAGCAGATTCTTCAAAATGCTGCCCAATCTTCTCATATTTGCCATATTTGCTACTGCACTGGATATTGTAATAAAAACAAGGGGTACAACAACAGTGAACATGAGATTCAGGAAAATATCCCCTAATGGCTTGAAAACTGCAGCATTCGCGCCCATAGTAATACCTATGATACTGCCAATAATTATTGCGGTAAACAGAATTATCGGGAAACGATATGCCTCCCAAACCGTTTGTGTCCTCGTACTCACACAAATCCCCTCTTTCTTATAATATTTTATGAAATTTTATGCATTTAACACTCATTCCTCAACAGGTCCTCATAGGTCTGCCGCTTTACAATAAGCCTTGGCTTTCCTTTGCTCAGCATAACAACGGCCGGTTTGGGATTCCTGTTATAGTTGCTTGCCATAGAGTAGCCGTAAGCACCTGTTGATTTAACGGCAAGAATATCTCCCGGCTGAAGCTCGGGAACATATAAATCCCATATAAGTATATCTCCGCTTTCACAGCATTTGCCTGCAATTGTAACACGCTCTTTCTTGGGGGAATCTGCTTTATTTGCTATGATTCCATCGTATTTAGCCTGATAAAGTGCCGGTCTCGGGTTATCCGGGAATCCCCCGTCTATCCCCGCATAAGTTCTGACCCCCGGTATTTTTTTAATGCTGCCTATTGTGTAAAGAGTAATACCTGCTTCTCCGACTATCCAGCGTCCGGGCTCAATAAAAATTCTCGGCCTTTTTATACCGTTATTACTGCAGAACTCCTCAATACTATTCATCATAGGATCAACAAAATATGACAGCTTCCTTTTTTCCGTATCGTCCAGATACTTTATCCCAAAGCCTCCTCCCAGATTGAATTCTTGTGCAACATACCCGACTTCATCTTTTATCTTCTTTATGAGGTTCAGCATAATATCAACAGCCATGATATATGACTCATTCTCCAGAATCTGTGACCCAATATGGAAGTGCAGCCCTTTTAAGGTTATACCTTCCGATTCCAGTGAAAGCTTTACGGCTTCGTTTACATGAGGTATCGGAATTCCGAACTTTGAGTCAATATTGCCTGTCAATATATACTTATGAGTATGGGAATCCACTCCCGGAGTAATACGTAAAAGTATATCCGCCTTTACGCCCATTTCCTTTGCAAGCCTGTCAATCAACTGAATCTCCCAGATACTGTCACATACAAAACGTCCGATTTTGCATTCAAGTGCCGTTTTGATTTCTTCGGGAGTTTTGTTGTTTCCGTGAAACATTATTTTCTCCATTGGAAAATCCACTGATTTTGCCGTATACAGTTCTCCTCCCGAAACAACGTCCAGTCCCATGTTTTCTCTCTTGATTATCCTTGCCATTTCCCTGGTCAAAAATGCCTTTGATGCATAATACGCTTGTACGTCCTGATACTTTTCAGTAAAAGAATACCTGATTTCATTCAGTCTCTCCATTATAATATCCTCAGACATTACATAAAGAGGAGTGCCATATTCTTTTGCCAATGCTACAGTATCACAATCCGAAAAATAGTAGTTCATTACTAACACCTTCTTTTATAAAAGTTGCTGCATATAAAAGTTTGATCCCGATTAGCATGAACTGAAAAATTGTGACCTATGCACGGCTTCCTGTTAAGATCATGATTAAAATCATTTTAATTCTTCGATTGCATAAAAACAATATCCAAAAGTGTTATCTTAACAGAAGCACTTTTTGCCACAACTCTACATTTTAGGATAGACATCAGCTAATAATATTTCGGATATCCTAAAATGTTTTCCTTGATTCATAGAATACGCCAAAGGATGTACATTATTCCTGATTAGCTGTATACTGGCGTATTCTATATATCATTTCAGACATGCCTGATTATTTGGTTCTTCTATTTTTAAGCTTGGGATCTTTTATTTTACTTTCATATCCGTTGTCTGACGGAAAATAGTATTGAGCATCTTTGATTTCATCGGGCAAATACTGCTGCTCCACAAAATTGCCCTCATAATCGTGGGGGTACTTGTACTCAACCCCATATCCCCAATCCCTTGCACCCTTGAATGCATCATTTCTCAGGTGCAGAGGAACAGCCCCGGTTCTTTTGTTTTCCACATCCTGCATTGCCTTTCCGATTCCGACCACTGCGGAATTGCTTTTCGGTGCGCAAGCCACGTACAAAGCTGCCTGGGACAAAATAATCTGTGCTTCCGGCATGCCAATCATATGAACCGCATTGGCTGCCGCCGTTGCTACGATAATAGCAATGGGATCAGCATTCCCCACATCTTCGGAGGCACAAATCATTATCCTTCTTGCAATGAACTTGGGATCCTCACCTGCATAAAGCATTTTGGCAAGATAATGAAGTACGGCGTCAGGATCAGAACCTCTCATGCTTTTTATAAATGCCGATATTGTGTCGTAATGGTTCTCACCCTTCTTTTCATAATTCACAGCTCTCTTCTGTATGCAGTCCTCCGCTGTCTTCAAGTCTATATGAATCTTACCGTCACTGCCTCTTTCAGTGGTAAGGGCCGCCAGTTCCACCGCATTCAATGCGGCCCTGGCATCACCGTTGGCTATATTGACTATATGAGCCATGGCTTCCTCGGTTATCACAATATTATATGAGCCAAGCCCTTTATTTTCATCAGTCAGGCATCTTTCAACCAGTTTTCTGATATCCTCCGCTTTAAGAGGATTGAGTCTGAATATAGTGGATCGTGAAATAAGTGCATCGTTCACCTCATAATACGGATTCTCTGTTGTAGCTCCTATTAATATTACAGTACCGTCCTCCACATACGGAAGCATTGCATCCTGTTGGGCTTTGTTAAAACGGTGAATCTCATCAATAAATAGAATTGTCCTTTGCCCGTACATCCCCTTGCGGTTTTTTGCCTCCTCAACTACCCTGCGTATGTCTCCCACTCCCGAAGTCACTGCATTAAGCTGCTCAAAATAAGATTTGCTTGTATTTGCTATTATCTTTGCCAAGGTAGTTTTTCCTGTTCCCGGCGGCCCGAAAAAAATAAGAGAAGTGAGCTTGTCAGCCTTTATAGCACGATAAAGCAGCTTCCCCGGAGCCACAATATCCTCCTGACCGACAAATTCGGAAAGATCACCCGGCCTCATCCTAAGAGCAAGAGGGCTCTCCTTCTTCATCTCCTGCTCCCTGTTCATATCAAAAAAACTGTACATATCTTTCTTCATAAGTATTTACCTGCTTTCTCAACACAGCCATTCTTATGGAAAAGGCAATGGGCTATTCCTGCTCCCATCGCCTATTGAATCACATTTGCCGTTAATCCCTGAACCGACTAGAATTGTACTTTCACATTCTGTCTTTCTGATTCATCAGCTTTGAAATAGGGTTCCTCCCTGAAGCCGCACAAGCCGGCAATGATATTTGCCGGTACAACCTGTATAGCGTTATTGTACATAAGAACCGTATCATTATAGAACTGCCTTGCATAAGCAATCTTATCCTCCAAATCGGACAGTTCCCCCTGAAGCTCCATGAAGTTTGTATTGGCCTTCAGGTCCGGATAGCTTTCTGCCAGTGCAAACAATCGGCCCAATGCCCCTGTCATTTCCGTGTTTGCTTTCATCATTTCTTCCGGAGTCCCTGCGCTTATGTACTGATTCCTTGCTTTTACAACAGCCTCCAAGGTCTCTGATTCATGCTTTGCATAGCCCTTTACCGTCTCAACAAGGTTTGGTACGAGGTCAAACCTTTTCTTCAATTGAACATCTATCTGAGCCCATGAGTTTTTTACCCTGTTCCTTTTTACTACCAAACTATTGTACGTGCTTATTGTGATTAAAACAAGCAATAGCAGTACACCAAATATTAATATTTTCATAAAATTTCATCCTCCTTTTAAACTTTCTGAAACGAAAAACCGCGGCTTAGAATGCGCCGGCTCCGCCACCGCCGCCGCCTCTGCCTCCTCCGCCGGAAAAGCCGCCGCCTCCTCCGCTGCCGGAGGAAGCCTTTGACATTGCTTGCCTGTAGACGGATTCTGTAGTCTTAACCATTGAGTCAGTTATATTATCTATTGTATCAAAGTAATTGTGAATGTGTCCATAGCGTCCGTAGTACAAATATGTCAAATGGCTGTTATTAAAGTCTTCCTCTCTGAATACCAGCCTGAGCTGGCTTATGACCTCTTTGGCAACTCCAAGGGATATGGCATACACAAGGTAATGCTCCCACATGATTACTGCAGGCAAATCCGCCTTATCAAGGCTGCTGAAATGCCTGAGGAATTTTCTGAAAGCTTTCCACATCTTGAACTGCTCTACGCCGGATTTCGACCTTCTCCTTATTGTCAAAGAGTATATCAGCAGTATAATCGATACCGCCATCAATATTGCAAATCCAAGAATATTATCATGTCTTGCCGCAGTATATCCGCCGAAAATCATACCGATAACAGCTGTTAAAACACCGAAGAGTATGCCTTTAACTGTGTTTTTGTCAAAAAAGGAATAACTGTCTGCTTCGGATTTTACAAGTCCGGTCCAAATATCGTAATCTCTGCTGAAATCTATTGCACTTTCCCGTGTCTTTGAAGAATTCTCAATATCCTCAAGAGATACCCGTTCTCCGTCCCCTATTCTAAATATCAGCCATTCTATGGCATATTTCTCATGAGGGGAAAGAACCATCAAATCAGCTTCCTTGTTTAACTTGAATACATACTCGTTATCAGCTCTGCTGCCGAAGAGTCCGTTAACCTCTTCCTTTTCAACAATAAGCTCCAGGTACTTCCTTCTAACCAAATCCATTAATGTTGCAGTCAGGTCTCTTGGCCGTACACTGCCAAAGTTCCACAGCACTGCCAGAACTGCAGGGGAATAGCTCCCGGGAAGCTCCCTGAAATAATCTCCCGCGAATTTTGCCTTGTATTCCTTATCAAATTTGAAATACAAATAAACAATCATCAATAGCTCAAACAATACATATACAAAGGAAAACCCGACAATTATCCTTGCCTTTGTCCTTATCTCATTTGCCTCATCGGCAAATCCCTGTTCCTCAGACATTATTTCCGCAAGGGCATCCCTATTAAATACCTTTTTTGAGTCATTAATTAATTCAGGCGGAAAAAGTACTCTTGCTTCGACAAAGTTTCGAGCCGGCAATTCATCCACTCTCAAAACTACGGTTTTTGAATCCGCGATTTCGGAAAAACCGGATAATGGCCCATGCCCGAATACTTTTATCTGCTCTTTGTCAGCACCTTCCGGAATTTTAATTACAAGCTCAAAGTTCTCTATTTTAACTTCCGTATCTTCGCCCATGAATTTCCAATAAATTTCCGCAATATCATTAAACTTTGCGGCAGCGTTTAAAACTCTGTATTTTAATATAAATGTCCTGCTTTCATTTACAGCAGCAGAGAATATCTTAAGCTTGATGCCGCCGTCTTCACCAATCAGTTGAAATGTATTATCCCTTTCCGAGTTATCCTGTACAAACGGAGAAAGCATATCAGGCTGCTTCTTGTATACCTCTACAGCCTCTATACCATCGCTGCCTGCTGTCCGGAGGGTTCTGTACACGCCCCTGAAGCTTCCGTCAAACTCATAAGTGATTTCTTCAATGATATCCATATTCCCCATACTGTCCAACTGGGCATTTATCTTGAAGCTGCTCATATAATAGCTTCTGTCGTCACAATATGCAGTTATCACGGATAAAAGCGCACATGTGATGAGAAATATGAGTAATATGGTAATTCTCCTTCTCAAATCCGACCTCACCTCCTAGACAACATTGTATAACAATTAGTGGAAAAGTAAAAGAAAAAAGTAGGGTCGCCATATATGGCGACCGGAAGGACACGGGGACGTTTCTCCTGTCCCGCTTTCAGCGGGACAGGAGAAACGTCCCCGTGTCCTTTATGGCGACTCTGCTATTCTATTATCTTTTCCACATATTCCGAAGTAAAGGCTGCAAGCAATGCGCCGTAGCCCAGATCAAACTCCATGATGTCTCCTACCTTATATTCCCTGCCGCAGTCACTTACATCTATTATTAAATGGTCGCTGCTTGCTCCTATTACTATGGCATCCTTGTCTCTGGGCTGTATGCCGTCCGCCTTTAAGTCCTGCCTGCCTGAAGCCAGGATAGCTCTTTTCCTTATGCCTCTGTCGACAAACACAGGTTTTTCGCCGAAGGCGTCAACCCCGGTCTCTCCAACAGGTACAGAAGGCTTTTCCTTTAGCTCTATTATTTCCGCCATGTATGTGAACACATCTCCGTAGGTGCCTTCTATTCTTTCCCCGTAAGCAGTCTCATTTCCAAGAACAATTGCTTCTCCAAGGCGCAGCTGGTTTATGCCTTTGGGGACTTCATTCTTTTCCACCAGGTGCAAGCTGCTTGAATTCCCGCCGGAGATTATATCCAGCTTAATATCATATTTCTTTTCAATCTCTTCTGCCAGGGCTGCCAGCAGCCCGAGGTTCTCCACGCTTGGGATTACTGCTCCGTAGCAGGTGAGGTTTGTGCCCAGCCCCACAAGCTTTATACCCGGCAGTTTCACTATTCTGCCGGCAAATTCAACCGCATCTTTATACCATACGCCTTCCCTGAGGTCTCCAAGGTCTGCCATAAGTATGATTTTATGAACCTTGCCCCTTTTCTGTGCCTTATCGGAAAGGGCTTTTATAACCTCATACTCTGAGTTAAGGCTGATATCAACATATTCAACTATTTCATCAACCTGTGACAGCATTGGGATTCTGAGAAGCATTTTTTCCGCATTCAGCTCTTTCAGCTTAATTATGTTTTCAATCCTTGAATCAGCAAGCATTTTTACCCCTGCAGCCACGGATGCTTCGGCAATCTCCGGTATACCGCAGTATACCTTGGTTACGGGTACTACGTTAATCCCAAGCCTTCCGCACTTTTCCGCCAGAACTTTGGTATTGTGCTTAAGCTTTTCCTTATTGACTTTTATTGCAGGATAACCCATTATTCAATTCACCCCCATACTCTCCTTCATAAGTGCCAGTGCCGCTTCGGGAAACCTCTTTGAAAGCACTCCCAGGGATGCCATTATGTAATGGTTGTCAATCAGCACCTTTGCTTCCTTTCCCGGGTACAATTCAGTCCCTTTGCCCTGCAGCCCCACGGATTTCAATATGTCAATACGCCCGGGGAGCCTGGTCAGCACCCCTCCCGTTCCGATTATATATTTAACATTTGTCAGGTCCTTTCCTTCTGCAACTGTCTTCTTTCCTGTCGGGCCGTAAAGGAACCGCAGTTTTCCTGCATGCCTCTCAAGGGATGTAAGAACAGCTTCCTTGGTCAGTCTTTCTACAAAAGCCTTTTCCCGTTCGGTTTCGGGAATCGGTTTTGCATTATTTACAAGCTCTTCTGCCTCCGGAAATTCCTTCTTAAGATTTTCCAATCCAATCTTTTCAACTATATGCGGAATATTCACATATACTCCCAAATCTCCCTCAACAGTCCTCTTTGCCGCAGGTTCAGGGCTTATAAGCATAAGGCTTATTTCTTCGGAGCCCTCTGTGACTGAATGAACATCCGTAGTGGCGCCTCCCACATCGAAAACCACAAGGTCGCCCAAATGTTCCTTCAATAGCCTTGCAGCCTCCATTACCGCTCCCGGCGTTGGAATGATGGGGCCTCTGACCATATCTCTCACAGTGCTCATTCCGGGAGCATGTATTATGTGCTCTTCAAATACCTCCTGAATGACTTTCCTTGTTGGTTCTACATTAAGCATATCAACCTTCGGATATACGTTCTCCACTATATAAAGCCTTGTATTTGTCTCTTCCGCAATAAGCCTTACTTCCTCCTGATTCTCGATATTCCCGGCATATATTACCGGAATTCCTAATCCCATGGAAGCAATTATTTCAAAATTGTGCAGGGCGGTATCACGCTCTCCGTAATCCACCCCTCCCGCAACCAGTATTATATTCGGCCTTACATCTTCCAGCCTCTTCAAATCCGTTCTCCTGAGCCTCCCGGCAGTAACATGCTTTATTATTGCTCCTGCACCCAGGGCGGCTTCCTTTGCAGCTCTGACCGTCATATCGTAAACAAGTCCGTGAACCGTCATTCTGAGGCCGCCGGCAGCACTGCTGGTTGCAAGGAATTCATTCCATTCAAGCTCAGGTGCTCCAAGGTTCCTCTTAAGGTCATCCACTGCACCTTTAAGTCCTATAGTAACATCACCATTATACACCGAAGTAGGAGCTTGCCCTTGTCCGAGGAATTTAGGACAAGGGCTCATAATATTGTCAAATGCATTGACCACTGTAGTTGTACTGCCTATCTCTGCAACAAGCACACTAATTTTCATTGCTATGCTTTTCCCTTCTTCTCTTGACAAGGTAGCTTGCTACATCAATTCCGTGGGTACCTCTGCCGAAGCCCGCATCCATTCCCGCTTCAACAGCTATTTCATTTGTGACCTGTGTTCCGCCCACAACAAGCATCACTTTATCTCTTATACCCTTTTCAACACAAAGATCGTGAATCTTTCGCATATTCTTTGTATGGACATCGTCATGGGTAATTATCGTGCTGGCGAGTATTGCATCCGCATTTGTCTCTATAGCTGCATCTACAAGTTTTTCAACAGGGCAGGAGGTTCCAAGGTACAGGTACTTGATACCAAAACCTTCTATCCCTCCATGCTTTATATCCAGAGTCTCCTTCATCCCTACAGAATGCTCATCATTCCCTATTGTTGCAGCTACTACAAACATTGGTTTTGCTGAGATATCTTCCCTTATTTCCTCTTCTGATAATGTTTGAACCTTTTCAGGTATTACAAGCTCATTAACATTAATGTCAAATATAACTTTTCCTTTAATTTCAACTAAGGTACCTTCCGACGGATGCAGCGCCTGCTTGTGCACTACAGTGACATCTTCAAGGCCCAGTTTCTCTCCGCATTTTATTGCTGCAAATTCTGCAGTTCTTTCATCAAGTGGGAGGAATATGGTAGTTGCTACAACACCGTCAGCTCTCCATTCAACCTCAGGTTTTACAGTATTCGTATTATAATATTTTTCCAGATCAGCAAGCCTTGTATTCACATTATCATACTCATCCAGCTCATCTATATAGATAATCTTCGAAGGATCTTCAAAGGTATCATTGCCTATGGCATCTGATGCCTTCTTAAATTCCGAAGGTATGTTATTATATCCGTAGTGAACAGATACAGGAGCAAAGTAGTCCTTATCCCTTTCAAATATCATTCCCACACCTATTCCGCCATCAATCTGTCTGGGAATACCGTCACCATTTCTTTCCGGATAATATCCGCTGTCGATGAAGAATCCATTTTCCACAGCCTTAAAATATCCGCCTGTTTCCAATATCTCTTCCATGAAGAGGACTGCTCTTTCTTTAAGCTCCCTTACTTCCTTTCCCAAAGGGCCTTCCCTGTCCAATTTAACCATCTCTCGAAGGCCATCCATTCCATTAAGAGCTTGTTTAGCTGTATTGACCGCAGCTATGTTATTGTAATGCCACGGTACATTCCTTCCTTCATCGGGAGTGATGGTTGACTGTATATCGGCACTTGTAAGTCTTGAAATCAATAAATCAAGAGTATGTGTAACCGTTGCTTCTCTCATGTCTGATTCCATATATTTTGTGTTCTGCTGAGCTCTCATTTTGTACTCTGAGAAGAAGTCCCTTAGTGCAACCGCATAAGGCAGGTCTATTCTCATACGCGGCGCCGGCGGCGCCGTGGGCGGCACTGTTGAAAGTGCTATGTTCTCAGGTTTTATACCAACCTTCCGTGAGAATATGCTGTTTATGGCATGCTGAACCATAAGCTCAGGCCTTACCTTCCATGCCTTCATTGCGGTAGCATTGGCATTATGGGCACCGTCTATCTGCAGAATATCCGCCCATGCCATAACCTTTTTCGCTTCACAGGCATCTACAAAGCTTCTTACCATGTTTACATTCCTGTACAATACATTGTATTGAGGATCCTGGTGAGCGCCGTTAACTCCTTCCTCAGCAAACATTACAGCTATGTCAGGTCCTGCGACACCGGATATATATGAATGGAAATTAATCGGCCTTCCTACTTCATCCTCTATCATATCGAGAGCTTTTCTTGTTGCCCTGCACTGCTTTCTTGTAACGGCTATACCACCTATTCCCTGTGTAGTTCCCTCAATCAATGAGTCAATATGAGATTGCCCCATGGTTCTGATAACCATAATATGGTCAGCCCCATGCCATGCCGCCATTCTCATTCTTCTTATATCATCTTCAAACCTTCCTGAAGCAATTTCAGTAGTGATTACACAATCCGGCTGCGGATCAATGTAATTGAAGCCGCGGCTTCCCGGCAGGGGAATGTAGTTCTTCAGGCCTTCAGAGGTTTCATGGTATTCAAAATCCCCTATCTTCCTATTTTCATTTCTGCCTTCTCTCCAGTGCCAGCCTCTTCTTCTCGGTCTGTAGCTTTCAAGGTCCTGCAATAATTCCTTTATATCCAGCTTTTTATTCGGATCCAGTTTCATTTGCTCCCCCTCCTTTAAAACAATGCGTCGACGTCGTCCCAGTATTTTCCTTCTGCAAGTCCGACTCCTGCTTCTCTCACAGAGACCCCCAGCCTCTTTGAAAGCCTCCATACTACATTACCGGCACCCTTGCCCATAAGTCCTTTTCTCATTACGCCTTCAACTATAGGCTTTACTTCAAGACTTGAGAAGCCCATCCTGAGAAGTATGCTTCTTTCTATTGCGGGAGTTGTGTTCTTATAACCAAGTTCCAGCATCGGATCAACAATTTTCTCCGCCAGCTCCCAGAATGTCTTTTTCAGCTCTTCATCGGAAAGATTCGCAAGATGCTTTCTTCTTACTTCATAGTCATCTGCACGTTTAACTGCCATTTCTATCCCTCCACCTACTTTATTTTTACGTTTAGTTCAGAAAGAACGCCTTCCACAAAACTGTCATCAGTTTTTGCATCCCTGACAAGGAATTCAAAATCCTCTTTTGTAATTTCAGTTACCTTGTAATTGTTGATGCAGTTTTTGATATATGATGCTCTTGCCTTGTCAATATCGTAATCCCTTATTTTTATATCTGACGGATGTGCCGGAAGAATGATGTTCTTTCCGGGTTCGTCACGGTCAGGATTGCCGAACAATATTTCTATACCGTTTTTCTTGGCAAACGTAAGCTGCGGCAGCGGATGCTTTCCTGCTCCCGTATATTCTGTTTCCTGAACCACAATAATCTGGTCCTCATCCATTTCCTGTGCAAGGGCAAAAGCAGCCGTCAGGGACGTGTTTCCCGCAGGGCCCCTCTCCAGCCCTTCAAGCACTGATAATGCTTCTGTGATATAAAACACTTCACCTTGTTTTACCAATACATATCTGTCAAGATATCTTAAGGGCCTTGCGGCATTTCTCGGTACATCAGCCCTGTCAGGCCATGTGGCAAAAGGTATTCCGAAGCCTGTGTGCCCTGTGGTAAAGGATTTTCTGTTAAAATCCCTGTCGGAAGCCATATGAAGCCCCGAAAGGTCAACGCTTGCACCGACAACCTCAACATCCTTTGCTCCCGCTTTCAAAAGCCCTCTGGCAGTACCGGTCACATTGCCCCCCCCTGCATGAGTAATTACAACCTTGTCCGGGTCCCTTCCGATCTTTTCCCTGAACTGCATGGCAAGCTCATAGCCTAAGGTTTCCACCCCCGCTATTCCGAAAGGAGTGTACAGGGATGCATTAAAGTAGCCTGTCTCCTCCAGTAAAGTCAGGAAGGTGTAGAAGAGCTCCGGTCCGACTGTCAGCTGTACCACTTCCGCTCCATAGGCTTCACAGGCACGCTGCTTTTCAAGTATTTCGGGCTGTCCTACCATTCTGCTGTCGTAGCATTCCTGAACAACAATGCACTTAAGTCCCCTCTTTGCAGCCTGTGATGCCACCGCTGCGCCATAGTTGCCGCTTGTTGCCGTTACCACTCCTTTATATCCGTGCTTTTTAGCATGGTATATAGCAGTAGCCGCCCTTCTGGCCTTAAAGCTTCCGGAGGGGTTTGCAGCCTCATCCTTTATAAAAATCCTCGCGCCTTTTCCCTTGGGAGCCAGTTTTCTGGCCAATGCAGTAAGATTTTTCAGCTCAACAATCGGTGTATTCCCCACGCTTGTCTCAGCCTGTATCTGCTGCATTTCCTCCAGTGTATAGCCTGCTTCCCTCATCATTCTTTCATAATCGAAGGAAATTCCTCCTGATTCAAATACGCTGTAGTCAATCCCTATTGCCTTCTTCATTATTTCATTTTTTCTTGCCATCACCGCTGCGTATGACATATCCTTACTCATTTGAATCACCTCCGAAGAGGATTTCCTTAAGCTGCATATCCACCTTTAAAAGCTCAGGTACGAAATCGCCATAGTCATGTATATACCTGGGATTAACTGCGGTCAGCTCGCCTCTGACCTTCCTGCCGGTGGCAGTTACGATTTCAACCGTCGAACCTATTTTTGCATCCTCTTGTGCTATACCCTTTACCCATAATTCAAGAGGAACCTTCTTGGTGTCCTCCGGAACCTGCGGTGCTCTCTCCTCAGGTTTCAGCACAATCTGGCGTATCTGCACCCAATCTCCTTTTTTTGCCGAGATCATTAAACAACACTCCTCTTTATCATTATTAAAAAATCTTTACATTCTTCACCTTGTAATATCTTTTCGTCTCGTTATAAGGTACGAGGGACATATTTGTATTTTAATAATAAACATATGTCCCTCGTTTTAATTGCTATTCTTCTATCATTTCTCTCATATCTCCCATAATAGCTCTGGGCACAGGGAGGTCAATCATAGTCTTAAGACCGGGCCTTGCATTGATAACATGAGGAATCATATTGACACACATTGCGATTGTACCGATACCTCCGGGTATTTCCGGCTTGTTTGCCATATTTACATTTGGTGTGCCTTTGATAATAATATAATCTCCGGTTTCAACTCCTCCAAGATGAGGTTCAATCTGCTGCGGATGATCCATTTCAATTTTAAGCTCTCCGTCAACGTATCCATAGCCCTTCATGGCACAGCCCGCAACATCTCCCGCCTTGGCAAATCCATAAGGTGACTTCCTGTCAACTTCGGTTACAATCGGCTCCATGCTCTGGTTGAAGTCACTGAGCTTCCAGCCAATGGCATCCGCTATCATACCTATGGATTCTGCAAAACCTACATGGCCTGCCAGCTTTCCTGTCCTGACTCCTTCCTTGAATTCATCAACTGTAATACCAATTCCCTGCTCTTCCATTACTGCCGGCCCGAAAGGAGACAAGCTGTTTACACGTCTTGCAACAATATGCTCTACTTCTTCACAAGCACCTGTAAAAGCAATAACAAGAAGATCCATCATCAATCCCGGATTTATGCCTGTTCCAAGCACAGTAACGCCGTTAGCCTTTGCTATCTCGTCCATCTGTTTTGTAAGCTCAGGTTCTGCGGCCTTCGGATATGCCATTTGCTCTGCACTTGATATGACATTTATCTTTTTCTCCAGGCAATACTTTACTTTGTCAAAAACACCTTTTGTAAATGAATCCGTACAAATCAGCACAATATCCGCAGCCTTTTCTTTAATTACATCCTCATAGGATCCGATTATTACGTCCTTTCTGCTGCCTCTTTCAGTCTTTATGTAGTCATACATGCTTTTGCCGATTTTAGCACCTCTTCCAACGGCGCCCACTATTTCCACGCCCTTCTTCTTGAGAAGCATATCAGCTATACCGCTGCCCATTGCACCTAATCCCCAGATAATTACTCTCACATTCTCTTTTCTCATTAAGCAAACCTCCTAATAATAATTAGAGCACTGCAAATTATTGTAAGCAAACCTCATGCCAAATGAGCCATTAAGACAGTAGATAAAAAAATATTTTTAAGTGTTGATATTACTGCCTAATTGATACCTTACCACTTAATTGCATATTTCAGAATTATGAAACATGCCATATCCGCGCAAATATATTTGCATCTCTGCCAATTTCTTTGCACTCCGATTGAGTTTTTGGGAAGGCTATTCCTTCAATCTGCTTGTTTTAAAACCAATAATTCAGATATATGCAAATTTTTTTGCATTAATATTGCATGTATTCTCATGGCTTGCATTGACTTTCATTATTATAAACCTTAAAATGGATTATATGCTCTACGATAAATAAACGCACTTTATAAGGAGATATTGCCATGTATGATTTTCACGTACATTCTCACTTTTCCTCTGATTCAACCGCATCCATGCAAAGCATGGCAGAGAAGGCAAAATGCATAGGCCTTAAGGGCATCTGCTTTACAGACCATTATGATTTGGAATATCAAAGCACCGAAATCAGCTTTGAATTTTCCTATGATGACTATTTTGATGAGATTAACAGCCTCAAGGCAAATTCCTCTGAAAATCTTGAAATATACACCGGACTGGAGTTGGGGATGCAGCCTCACCTGAGTGCTGAGAATGAAGCTCTTCTTAAAGGCAGGAGCTTTGATTTTATTATAGGTTCCATCCATTGTGTGAATAAGAAGGACATATACTGCAGGGCTTTTCTTGAAGGCATTACTGAAAATGAAGGAATAAGAAACTACTTTGACGATATGCTGCAGTGTATTGAGGAATTCAAGAATTTTGACATTCTGGGGCATTTGGATGCAGTAAGAAGATACCTTTACAATAAGGATAACAGTTTCTCATTGAACCTGTATGAAGAATCCGTCAGGAATGTGCTGTCCAAGCTTGTGCATTCAAACAAAGGAATAGAAGTAAATACTGCAGGCCTTCGTTACGGCCTCTCTTCCTTTCATCCGCTGCCGGATATTCTCAAGCTGTACCGTTTGCTGGGAGGCGAAATAGTGACCGTAGGTTCCGATGCTCACAAACCTGATGACTTGGGCTATGGAATAAAAAATGCATTATCCGTCCTTTCGGAACTTGGATTCAAATATTATGCAATATATAAGGACAGAAAGCCCATATTTATAAAAATATAGGAGGCTTCTGCCTCCTATTCCTTTATATTGATATTATATTTCCTCAGCTTGTGCTGAAGGGTTTGGCGCTTTAGTCCAAGCATTTCGGCGCTTCTGGATATATTGTTTTCACACTTTTGCAGTGCCTCCAGAATCAACCCCTTTTCCACCTCTGCAACTATCCTGTCCAGGGGCTGGTCTTCATTCAAATTCAGGTAATGGTTGTTTTTGCCGGCCTTGAACATTACTTCACACATTTCCTGGGAGATATGTTCCGGCTTGATTACGTGCCCTCTGTTGACCATATTTATTGCACTTTCAATTATATTCTCCAATTCCCTGACATTGCCCGGCCAATTATAATTCAGTAAGGCCTCCTTTACCTCATTGGAAACATACCAGATATCCTTCTGAAGTATATTGTTATACTTCTTGATAAAATGGTCTGTCAGAAGCATAATATCTGTTTTTCTTTCCCTCAGGGGAGGTATGCTGACAGATATGACATTAAGCCGATAATACAAATCCTTCCTGAGAATTCCTTTTTGAAGCAGTACCAAAGGGTCCTCATTGGTAGTTGCCAGTATCCTTACATCAACCGGAATATCCGAAAGCCCCCCTATTCTCCTAATGTTGCCCTCCTGCAGCACCCTTAAAAGCTTCGCTTGAAGCTGATGGCCCATGGAATTTATTTCATCCAGCATGAGGGTTCCTCCATTTGCCTGTTCAAACAGTCCCGGCCTGTTGATAGCTCCTGTAAAGCTTCCTTTAACTGTTCCGAACAGTATTCCCTCCAGAAGCGACTCCGGCAGTGCAGCACAGTTTTGTGCTATGAGCGGCTTATGCTTCCTGCTGCTTTCATTATGTATGCTCTGGGCGAATAGTTCCTTTCCGGTACCCGTCTCCCCGTATATTAAGACTGTGGATGATGACATAGCTGTTTTCCTGGCTATTTCCACGGCATTAAGGAATTTTTCGTCTTCCCCGATTAAATTTCTGAAGGTATACCCTTTTAGGCTGCTGCCATCAATATCTTTGCTTGCAAGCTCCTGATGCAGGTATACAAGCTTATCGGACAGTTCCTTCTCTTTTGTTATGTTCTTTGCAATTTCAAGGGCTCCGATCTTGCCCTGAGATATCCTGATAGGTATAGTGCTGTTTAAAGTGCTTATCTGCTTGCCTTTATTGTTCAGATATGTCTGATATTTGTTGTATATTGGCTTTCCCATTTTCAGCACTGTCAGAAGCGTACTGGTCTCAGTGGTCAGGCTGGGGAAAATGTCCAGTATGCTTTTGCCCATGACCTCATTTATATCCAGGCCTTCCATATCGGCCATAGCCTGATTGTAAATAATTGTCTTCCCTGAGCTGTCAACCACATGAATACCGATATCTATGTTTTTTAGTATTGTATCAATAATTGACTTATAAATTAAACTCATTGTCATATTGTTACCTCACATGCAAATACTAAAAAAAGGTATGCCAACACATAATATATATTGGTCATACCTTATTATATCATAAATTTACAGGAATTTTGATTTATTCAAATTCCGGATAAAGAGGATGCTTGCCGCATAAAGCCTTCACCCTGCTGATACATTCAGCCTTTGATTCCGGGGCTGACAGTGCGGCTGATATTATTTCGGCAATTTCCTTCATGTCATCCTCCTTAAAACCTCTTGTGGTCACTGCCGGTGTACCAATCCTCAATCCGCTGGTGATGAAAGGGCTCTGGGGATCAAAGGGAATGGTATTCTTGTTCGTTGTAATCCCAATATCATCAAGCAACCTCTCCGCATCCCTGCCGGTTATGCTTTTTCTTCTAAGGTCAAGAAGCATCAAATGATTGTCAGTGCCTTTTGAGACAATGTCAATACCCTTGGCTGTCAACGAATCTGCCAAAACCGAAGCATTCTTTAGCACCTGCTCTATGTATCCCCTGAATTCTTCACTCATTGCCTCCCTGAAGCATACAGCTTTGGCTGCAATTACGTGCATAAGAGGCCCTCCTTGCATTCCGGGAAAAACCGATTTGTCTATAGCCTTCGCATACTGTTGTTTGCATAGTATCGCACCGCCCCTGGGGCCTCTCAGTGTCTTATGAGTCGTTGTAGTGGCAAAGTCGGCATAAGGCACGGGGCTTTGATGTAATCCGGCTGCAATGATTCCCGCAATATGCGCCATATCTACCATTAAGAGTGCTCCGACCTCGTCTGCTATATCTCTGAAAGCTTTAAAATCCAATCGCCTTGAATAGGCACTTGCTCCTGCGACAATCAACTTAGGCCGGCATTCTTTTGCAATAGCCCTGACATTATCATAATCGATCATCTCTGTGTTTTGTGACACTCCATAATGAATGAACTTAAAAAACTTGCCGGACACGTTGACAGGACTGCCGTGGGTTAAATGTCCCCCGTGGGATAGATCCATTCCCATTACCGTATCGCCAGGCTCCAGTACGGTAAAATAAACCGCTTGGTTCGCACTTGAACCTGAATGAGGCTGTACATTTGCATGTTCCGCTCCAAACAAGGCTTTCATCCGTTCCCTTGCAATATCCTCAACAATATCTACATACTCACAACCGCCGTAATATCTCTTTCCGGGGTATCCCTCCGCATATTTATTCGTAAGCACTGTACCCATCGCTTCCAATACAGCCGGCGATACAAAATTTTCTGAAGCTATAAGCTCTATTTTATTCCTCTCTCTGTCAAGTTCCTTTATAATTGCTTCGGCTATTTCGCTATCACAAGCTTTGATTCTGTCAATTTTCATAAAAACTTCCTCCTGTGGTGTTTTATACTATTTACTATATATCATAACAAAGATACGTGCTTAATTGACAAATACCCTCTTACTTTAACATTACATTTTCTAATGAAAATATTAGAAGCGCTTATAGATGCTATAAGCGCTTCGTTTTAAATGTGCTTTTTCAGCATATCATCAAAGGCCTGCTTGGGCCTTGCCCCGATAACTCCGTCTACCTTGCTGCCTTTATCAAACAGAAATACTGAGGGTATGCTCATTATATCGTACCTGCCTGCAAGTTCGGGGTTTTCATCAACATTAACCTTTGCTATATCAATCTTTCCTTCATATTCATCAGCCAGCTGGTCTATGACGGGTGCCACCATCCTGCAAGGACCGCACCATGCCGCCCAAAAATCCACCAATACCGGCTTGTTTGATTTTAACACCTCACTGTCAAAATTACCTTGATTTACTATCTTAATATTCTTACTCACTTATTAGTACTCCTTTCAAATCTGCCGCGAATTTTTATACAGATTCACATTTATTATTCTATCCAATAGGTCGATTATTAAATTAATAAACAATAGTAGTTGTTCCATTATATACTGTCTTTTGTTCTGATTCCTATAATAACAGGCTTGAATTTTTTCATTTTTTTAATAGACTCATCCTTAAATTTTATTATCACATAAGAAACAGCCAATGCAGCAAGTCCCAGAGCAACGCCGATTGCTTGCGCCGAATTATCCTCCAAACCCAGAGCCAAAGAACCGTAATACCCGCCAAATATTCCGGCCGTCAGTGCCAGCAAAGGAAAACCGTATGCAATAGTTACTGCTGTCATGAAGTTCATGTTTTCAAGCTCTATTTCAACTTCATCACCAACCTGGGCTCCCACATCATTCTCGGCTGTCATCATCATCTCAAGTTTATCCTTGCCTACCTGGCATTTTCCGCATTCGCCGCAGGCTGTGCCTCTGGTAAATGAAATTGTTGCCTGATTTCCTTCTATCTTTACTACTTTCCCTATTTCTCTCATAAGTTTGTATCAATCCTTTTACTTGACATATCTTACTATTGTTTCAATTATTTCTTCAATGCTTTTGTCACTATTCTCGTCTTTAAGGGATTCCTTGAGACACTCCTTTATATACCTGTCCATAATAAGGCCGCCGACTTTGTTTATTGCGGATCTTATGGCGGAAATCTGAACCATAATGTCTCCGCAGCACTTGTCTTCCTCAATCATCTTTTGTATCCCTTTAGCCTGGCCCTCAATCTTTTTCATCCGGTTAAGAATGTCTTCCTTACTTATCTCCTTATTATCCAATTCATCGCCTCCTATACCCCGTACCGGTACCTTAATTACATTATAATATACTTCGAAGTTTTGTCAATACTATTTTTAAGAATCGTTAACACTGAACACACTGAAAGCCACCGAATACACGGCGGGGAAAATTAACATCACCTCTAGTGAATTTCGTGGAAAATCCGTGTCTTCCGTGTTACCCGTCATTAATAGCTTCGCAGCCCATCCCTAATCCCGCACCCCGAGCCTCGTGCTCCGTGCCGGCCCTATAGGAATACCTTATAAACCCAATATATCCCTTGCCACAGCCGATGCTATAATAAGGCCTGCTGCCGAAGGCACAAAAGATATGCTTCCCGGTATCTGCCTTCTTTTTGTACAATTTGCGGTTTCTTTATTGCTGCAAATGCAGTTTGTTTTACAATCCGCAACATCCTTCTTTGGTGAAATGGGCTCCTCTTTCGAGTATACAACCTTCAGGCTTTTAACGCCCCGTTTGCGCAGCTCATATCTCATTACTTTAGCCAAAGGGCACACAGATGTCTTATATATATCGGTAATCACAAGTTTTGTGGGGTCAAGCTTGTTGCCTGCTCCCATGCAGCTGATAACCGGTATGTTCATTTCAATGCATTTCATAACAAGGCTGATCTTTGAGCTGACCATGTCAATTGCATCCACAACATAGTCATACTCGGGAAGCAGCAGCATTTCCGAGGTTTCTTCATTATAAAGCTTTTTATGTACGACTATGTCGGCTTCCGGATTAATATCCGTGAGCCTTTCTTTCATTACTTCCACCTTGGGCAGGCCCACCGTTTTTCTTGTAGCATGTATTTGCCTGTTAATATTGGTAAGACAGATATCATCATAGTCTACGAGCACAAGCCTTCCAATTCCGCACCTGCACAATGCCTCGGCGGTAT
>JAKJBU010000005.1:0-684 GCA_022706825.1 Bacillota bacterium | reverse complement strand
CCAACACCCCCTATCCCAAAAATTGCTACGGTGCTTTTTTTAAGTTTCTCAATACCGTCTTTTCCGATTAACAGCTCTGTCCTTGAAAATGCATTCATAGATTACCTCCAAAAGGGACGGTGGGACACGGGGACGTTTCTCCTGTCCCGCTTTCAGCGGGACAGGAGAAACGTCCCCGTGTCCCACCGTCCCCGTGTCCCTGCTATATTTTTACCTCTATATGAAGTTCTTCCAATTGTTTTGGATCTGCGGCTGAGGGAGCGTTTGTCATAAGGCAGCTTGCTGTCTGTGTCTTGGGGAATGCTATTACATCTCTTATATTGTCTGTTCCGGTAAAAAGCATTACTATCCTGTCAAGGCCAAAGGCCAATCCTCCGTGAGGAGGAGTACCATACCTGAATGCTTCCAACAGATACCCGAACTTGCTCCAAGCCTGTTCCTGCGTGAAGCCCAAGAGCTTGAACATCTTCTCCTGAAGCTCCTGCCTGTGAATCCTTATGCTTCCTCCTCCAAGCTCGTAGCCGTTTAATACCACATCATAAGCCTTTGCCCTTACTTTCAGCGGGTCGGTGTCCAAAAGCTCCAAATCCTCGTCCATGGGGCTTGTAAACGGATGATGCATTGCTACGTATCTGTTTTCTTCTTCGTCATAATCCAAAAGCGGGAACTCGGTTACCCACAAAA
>JAKJBU010000059.1 GCA_022706825.1 Bacillota bacterium | reverse complement strand
AATTGAAATGCCGACGGGACCCAAGCTTATGGAAAGAATGAAAAACCAGGCGGAAGCCTTCGGAACCGAACTTGTGAAAGACGAAGTATTAAGCATTGATACATCAGATAAGATAAAGAAAATAAAGCTGGGAAGCGGTAATGAAATAAGCGCAAGAACAATTATAATTGCAACAGGCGCTCAGCCGATGATGCTGGGGATCCCGGGAGAGGCGGAGCTTCGGGGAAAAGGTGTATCCTACTGTGCAACATGCGATGCCGATTTCTTCGCCGAATTGGAAGTTGTGGTTGTCGGAGGCGGAGATGCGGCGGTTGAGGAAGCCATATACCTTACTAAGTTTGCGGAAAAGGTCACAATAGTACATAGAAGAGATCAGTTCAGGGCTGCAAAGTCCATAGCAGAGAAGGCAATGAAAAACGACAAGATTGATATAATGTGGGACACAGTACCGGAAGAGATTTACGGCGACGGGATAGTAGAGGGTATTAAGCTCAGGAATGTGAAGACTAATGAAGTTACAGATTTCAGGACTGACGGTGTATTCATGTTCGTAGGCACCAAACCGATATCTGATTTTGCCAAGGGCGTTGTAGAAATGGACCAAAAGGGGTATATAATGGCAGATGAAGAAATGAGAACATCAGTTGAGGGAATATTCGCAGCGGGGGACGTAAGGGTGAAATCACTGAGACAGGTTGTTACGGCAGCTGCAGATGGCGCAATAGCAGCGGTCAACGCCGAAAAATATATTGAAAAGAATTTTGAAAACTAAAGGAGGTGAAAATATGATAGAGCTAGACAAGGATAATTTTGATTCAGAAGTGCTTCAAGCAACAGGTCCTGTATTGGTTGATTTTTGGGGAGAAAAATGTGAACCCTGCAAAGCATTAATGCCGGAGGTGCACGCTCTGGCTGAAAAATACGGGGATAAAATGAAAATGTGCAAGCTTAATACTACTCAGAACAGAAGACTGGCAATCGGGCAGAAGGTATTGGGACTTCCAACTTTCATCGTATACAAAAATGGGGAGAAGATTAAAGAAATCAGCGGAGCAGAAAACTGCACCCCTGAAGCTGTCGAAAACCTTATAAAAGAAAACCTTTAAGAAAAGATATAATAAACTGTATTTATTGAACTACTCAAATTATTAGGGAGGTGAACGTTTTGCGTTTAGAGTTGGGTAATATTTTCATTAAGGATGTACAATTCGGTGAAGCTACCAAGGTTGAAAAGGGAACTCTTTATGTCAACAAGGCTGAGCTTTTGGAGGCGGTCAGCGGTGACCCCAGATTGACAAAAATTGAGATTGACATTGCAAAACCAGGTGAAGAAACAAGAATAATGCCTGTAAAAGACGTAATTGAGCCCAGAGTTAAAGTAGAAGGCCCCGGCGGAATATTCCCCGGTATGGTCAGCAAGGTAGATGTGGTCGGCTCTGGCAAAACAAACGTATTAAAGGGTGCTGCAGTTGTTACTGCAGGAAAGATTGTGGGATTCCAGGAAGGCATCATAGACATGAGCGGCCTCGGAGCAGAGTATACACCATTCTCAAAGACTCAGAACATTGTTATTGTCTGCACACCGGTGGAAAAACTCCAGCAGCATGAGCATGAGCATGCAGTAAGAATGGTAGGCTACAAGGCAGCGGCTTATCTCGGAGAAGCAGGCAGGAATATAACCCCTGATGAAGTAAAGGTATATGAAACTCCAACCTTAATGGAAGGAGCAAAACTATATCCGAATCTTCCGAGAGTGGCATATGTATACATGCTTCAGACACAGGGACTGCTCCATGACACTTATGTATACGGAGTGGACGCAAAGAAGATTGTTCCTACGTTCATATATCCTACGGAAGCTATGGATGGGGCAATAGTAAGCGGCAACTGCGTATCGGCCTGCGATAAGAATCCGACATACAATCATTTGAACAATCCTATTATTGAGGATCTTTATGAAAGGCATGGCAAGGATTTCAATTTTGTAGGAGTAATAATTACCAATGAAAATGTTACTCTTGCCGATAAGGAAAGGTCCTCCAACTGGACGGCAAAGCTTGCAGAATATTTGAATCTTGATGCAGTCATAATATCAGAAGAAGGTTTCGGAAATCCTGATACCGACCTTATGATGAACTGCAAGAAGATAGCTGCAAAGGGAATCAAGACTGTTCTTGTTACAGACGAATATGCAGGCAGGGACGGTGCTTCACAATCCCTTGCAGATGCAGACAAAGCAGCAGATGCAGTGGTTACGGCAGGTAATGCAAATGAAATTATTTCACTGCCGCCAATGAAGAAGGTTATCGGTTATCTTGAACCGGCAGATACAATTGCAGGCGGATTCGCAGGCAGCCTTAAGGCAGACGGAAGCATTACGGCTGAGCTTCAGGTAATAACCGGTTCTACAAGTGAAATAGGTTATACCAAATTAAGTGCGGTAGAATATTAATTTTGAAAGGATGAATTAGATGTTACAGGATAAGAAGGTTATCATCATCGGCGACAGAGATGGTATTCCTGCTCCTGCAATTGAAGAGTGCCTTAAGACAACAGGTGCTGAAATAGTATTTGCAGCAACGGAATGCTTTGTCTGAACGGCTGCAGGAGCAATGGACCTGGAGAATCAGAAGAGGGTTTTGGATTTATCGGAAAAATACGGCAAGGAGAATGTTGTCGTAATACTTGGTACTTCCGAAGCTGAATCTGCAGGGCTTACTGCTGAAACAGTTACAGCAGGAGATCCTACTTTCGCAGGTCCTTTGGCAGGAGTCTCGTTGGGGCTCGGAGTATACCATATGTTTGAACTGAAGGATCAGGTTGATGCAAATGTATATGACGAACAGTGCGGTATGATGGAAATGGTTCTTGACGTTGATGCAATCATCAAAGAAGTAAGCTCAATCAGAGAACAGTACAGTAAATATTAAGGTTAGTTAAATGGTATCGGGATTTATCTCTATCAGCAAATCTAGAGAGGAGGGAAACTTCTAAATGATTAGAGTTGTACATTATATAAATCAATTCTACGGTGGTATTGGCGGTGAAGAAAAGGCTGATGTCAAACCGGAAATAAGAGAAGGCGTGGTTGGTCCCGGAATGGCTCTTAAAGCAGCGTTGGGAAATGAAGCCGACATAATAGCAACAGTAATATGCGGGGATTCATATTTCAATGAGAATATGGAAGAAGCTTCCGCAGCAATTCTGGAAATGGTTAAGAAGTATAATCCGGATTTATTCATTGCCGGCCCTGCTTTTAATGCAGGAAGATACGGAGTAGCCTGCGGATCAATCTGCAAAGCGGTCAAGGAAAAATTGAATATTCCCGTGGTCACCGGTATGTATATTGAGAATCCGGGAGTTGATATGTTCAAGAAGGACGTCCATATAGTTGAGACAGCAAATGCTGCTACGGGAATGAGACAAGCAATTCCCGCAATTGCCAAGCTTGCCATGAAGCTTGCCAAGAATGAGAGTATCGGTGCGCCGCAAGAAGAGGGCTATATTCCAAGAGGTGTCAGGAAAAACGTATTCAAGTCGGAAAGAGGATCCAAGAGGGCTGTTGACATGCTGGTAGCAAAGCTCAAAGGCGAAAAGTTCGAGACAGAGTATCCTATGCCTGATTTTGACAGAGTTGCTCCAAATCCTCCGATTCTGGACATTAAAAAAGCCAAAATAGCTTTGGTAACTTCAGGCGGTATTGTACCGAAGGGCAATCCGGACAGGATAGAATCTTCAAGTGCTTCAAAATATGGGAAATATGATTTGACAGGTGTAAATGACCTGACTGCAGAAACCTATGAAACAGCTCACGGCGGCTACGATCCGACATACGCCAATATAGATGCCGACAGGGTGCTCCCTGTGGATGTACTGAGGGATCTGGAAAAGGAAGGCGTTATCGGAGAGCTTCACAGATACTACTATGCAACTGTAGGAAACGGGACATCAGTTGCCAATGCAAAGAAATTTGCTGCAACCTTTGCACAGGAGCTTGTAAAGGATGGAGTACAGGCAGTTATACTCACATCTACCTGAGGTACCTGTACGCGTTGCGGTGCAACGATGGTAAAAGAAATTGAAAGAGTTGGAATACCGGTAGTGCATATATGTACCGTTGTTCCGATTTCCTTAACCGTAGGGGCTAACAGAATAGTTCCTGCAATTGCAATACCACATCCTCTGGGGAATCCTGCCATGAGCAAGGAAGACGAGAAAGCATTAAGAAGGTCCATTGTGCTGAAAGCTCTTAAAGCACTTGAGACAGAAATCCACGGACAGACGGTATTTGAAAAGTAGTAATAAGGGTGGTGCATACCACCCTTATTTTCACCAAGAAATTTTGGAGGTGTAAAAGAATGACTGCACCAGTAGTTAAAGGAGCGGCTTATGCTCTTGTCCATACGCCGGATATGATAATGCATTACGGCACCACATGCGCGCTTGAACATGAAGCCAATCCGGAATCGGAATTCTTAAAAAAATTTCCTGAGTTTTTGAGAAGTTATGAGGAAGCGGTGAAATATGCTCCCAATCAGGTATATATAGGGAATATGCTTCCCGACGAACTTAACACAATAGAAAAACCTTGGTATAAGAATCTTATCCAGGATGCCAATTCTGAGGGAAAGATGGGTGAGATTGTTGATCAGGGAGAACTTTATGCAGCAATAAAAATCAGTGATGCTTTTGACCTTGTTGTATTGGAAAAGGGTTTCCTTGAAGAAACAAAGGCGAAGCTGGCAAAAAAACCGATGTATACTGAAGCTGAGCTGGCAAAGCTTAAAGAAGGCGCAGAGCAATCTGAGATTGAAAGCAGAGTCAAAGAAGGAGCCGAACCCTTTTATATGGGCAAGAAGCTTGTCGGCTGCGTAAAGGCTGCTCATGATAAGGATAAGAACCTGACAGCCCATATAATGACAGAAAACCTTGTAGCTAAAGCTTCAGGTGTAATAGCACTGAAAAACCTTATTTACAGGAACAATATTCCTGCTGATTCCATTGAGTATGTTATAGAATGCTCTGAGGAAGCTTGCGGAGATATGAACCAGAGAGGAGGCGGCAATTTTGCCAAAGCTATATGCGAAATCGCGGGTGCTTCCGGAGCCACCGGTTCAGATACAAGGGGCTTCTGCGCTGGACCAACCCATGCACTTATTAATGCAGCTGCACTGGTAAAGTCAGGAGTATACAAGAGCGTTGCAATAGTTGCGGGGGGTGCAACCGCAAAGCTGGGCATGAATTCCAGAGACCATGTGAATAAAGGTGTTCCGGTGCTTGAGGATTGCCTGGGAGGCTTTGCAATACTACTTACGGAAAACGACGGCATTAGCCCTGTACTCAGGACTGACATTGTCGGCAGGCATACCGTAGGTACCGGCTCGTCGCCTCAGGCCGTAATGGAATCCTTGATAACAAAGCCTTTGGATAAAGTCGGAATGAAGATAACTGATGTAGACAAGTACTCCGTAGAAATGCAGAACCCGGAAATAACAGAAGCAGCGGGAGCGGGTGACGTTCCTCTGGCAAACTATAAAATGATAGCAGCGTTAGGTGCAAAAAGGGGAGACATTGATAAGGCGGCAATGCCGTCATTCATCAAAGATCATGGTATGCCGGGATTTGCACCCACACAGGGCCATATTCCTTCGGGAGTGCCGTTTGTCGGGGCTGCAAGGGAAATGATTATGTCAGGCGCCATTGAGAGAGCAATGATTGTAGGAAAAGGAAGCCTGTTCCTTGGCAGGATGACTAACCAATTTGACGGCGTATCCATCATAATGGAGAAAAATACAGGCAGGGAAGAATCAGCAGGTGCTGTTTCCAAAGAAGAAGTGAAGGAAATGGTAGCAGAAGCAATGAAAGATTTCGCATCCTTCTTACTGAATGGAAGGCAGGGGTGATATTGATGTCTGATAATCAGGTCAAGTCAATGATTGGGGAAGTATTTAACGAGATTGCCGACGCTATTATGACCGGGGAATTCGGAAAAAAGGTAAAAGTAGGCCTCACTACTCTTGGCAGTGAGCATGGTACTCAGGAGCTTGTAAAGGGTGCAGAGGCAGCCGCAAAGAAGTACGGCGACTTTGAAGTTGTGCTGATTGGCCCCAAGGTTGATACGGAGCTTAGGGTAGTTGAAACAGACAATGAAGAAGAGATGCATAAGAAGATGGATGAGCTTCTGGACAATGGAGAGCTGGATGCTGCCCTTACTATGCATTACAGCTTTCCGATAGGCGTTTCCACAGTGGGCAGGGTTATTACCCCGGGCCTTGGCAAGGAACTCATACTTGCCACTACTACAGGCACTTCATCAACTCACAGGGTTGAGGGGATGGTCAAAAATGCCCTTCACGGAATAATTGCCGCAAAAGCATTGGGCATTAAGAATCCAACAGTAGGAATACTTAACGTGGATGGCGCCAGACAGGTTGAAAGAGTACTCAAGGAACTTAAAAGCAACGGATATGACATCAATTTTTCAGAATCCGTAAGAGCTGACGGGGGTGTGGTCATGAGAGGCAATGACCTGCTGTCGGCCGCAGCTGATATCATGGTAATGGACACATTAACCGGCAACCTTATGATGAAGATATTTTCGGCATTCACAACCGGCGGAAGCTATGAATCATTGGGCTACGGCTATGGCCCGGGTGTTGGAGATAATTACGGCAGAATAATCGGCATATTATCCAGAGCTTCAGGAGCACCGGTAGTATGCGAAGGGCTGAGATATATGGCAAGCTGCGCCAAAGGCGGTTTGACAAAGATAGCCAGGGAAGAATATGAAAAAGCCAGAAAAGCCGGGCTTGACAGCATATTAAAGGAACTGACGGCCGATAGTGCCAAAGCCGCACCGAAGTCGGAAGTAAAGCAGCTTGAGAAGAAACCGGTAACAAAATCAATAGCCGGAATAGATATACTTGAGCTTGAAAATGCCGTATCTTCTCTTGCCGAAGAGGGAATATACTCAGAAAGCGGAATGGGCTGCACAGGGCCAATAGTACTTGTAGCTGAGGAAGACTACATCAAAGCGGTTGATGCACTTCTAAAGAATAAGCATATTACTGAAAGGCCTTTGGACTGCAATTGTTAGTTGAGGACACGTAAAGGACATGGGGACGTTTCTCTTGTCCCGCAAGCGGGACAGGAGAAACGTCCCCGTGTCCTCTCTGTGTCCTTGTATTTAATACAAAAAAATTAGGGTGGAAATTTTTGTTGGAAAATACTATAATATATTTATATTGCAATTGTAATACAATTGTAATATAATAAACATCTAATTATATTATTAAGGGGGAAGATTGATGTTAAAAAAGGGTTTAGTACTAATATTGGCGATTGTGATGGTTATGACAATGTTTACAGGATGCGCACAGCCTGCACAAGCACCGGCTGAACCGGCTCCGGAAGCTGAAAAGGCACCGGCAGAAGAGTCGAAACCGGAGTTATCCTTTGGTATGATAACGGACGTTGGCGGCCTTGGAGACAAGTCTTTCAATGACTCAGCCTGGGAAGGCCTTCAGAATGCCGGAAAGGAACTTGGGGTTGAACCGGTTATACTTCAGTCAACAAAGCAGGAAGATTATGAAGCTAACATCGGAAACATGGCTCAATCAGTTGACCTTACCATAGCTGTCGGTTACTTGATGGAGCAGGCTATGATATCAGGATCTGAACAGTATCCGGACAGGAAGTTCGGCATAATTGATACGGTTGTAAATGCCCCGAACGTTATGTCAGTTACATTCAAGGAGCATGACGGTTCATTCCTGGTCGGTGTAATTGCCGGTCTTGCTACAAAATCCAATGTTGTTGCTTTTGTAGGAGGTATGGAGGGTCCCCTGATTGAAAAATTCGAAGTTGGTTATAGAGCAGGCGTTGCTTCTGTTAATCCGAATGCAAAAGTTCTTGTAAATTATACCGGAGCTTTCGACAATCCTGACAAGGGCAAGGAAATAGCGATTTCACAGTTCAAGCAGAAGGCAGATGTTATATATCACGCATCCGGAGCTTGCGGTATAGGTGTTATACAGGCAGCTGACGAAAATAATTTCTGGGCAATCGGTGTCGATCAGGACCAGTCGGCATTATCAAATAACAATAGGGTTCTCTGCAGCATGATAAAGAGAGTTGACGTAGGTACATATACTATAGTTAAATCATATGCTGATAATAATTTCGCCGGAGGAAAGGCAGTAGAGCTGGGACTTAAAGAAGACGGCGTAGGATACAGCGACGGCGGAAACAATGTGCCGGCTGAAATTAAGGCTGTTGCAGACAAAGCTAAAGAGTTAGTTGCTAACGGCACTATAGCTGTTCCGTCATCAAGGAAAGAATTAGAGGCATTCAAACCGGTAGAAATAAAGTAATCAGCATCATGTAGTTACATGATGAATTAAAGCTAGATGCGGTTCTGCATCTAGCTTTTACTTCACAATCTCCTGTTTGAAATGATATAATTAAAACATGTGAAATATTGCAATTTTTGAGAAAGCTTTCTTATTTGATTTGAGAGGTGGGATGAAAGTTGCCTGCAGTAATTGAGATGAAAGGTATTAGCAAATCCTTTCCCGGTATACGGGCAAACGACAATATCAATCTGAAAATTGAGCAGGGGGAGATACATGTACTGCTGGGTGAGAACGGAGCCGGCAAGTCTACTCTTATGAATATACTTTACGGGCTTTACCAGCCGGATGAAGGACAGATATTCATAAAGGGAAAACCGGTCGCAATCATCAATCCGAATGTGGCTATTTCTCATGGTATCGGGATGGTCCACCAGCACTTCATGCTGGTTCAGCCCTTTACCGTTACGGAAAATATCATACTTGGAAAGGAGCCCAGAAAGGGAACTACTTTGGATCTTGACAAGGCAATAAAGGATGTAGAGGAAATTTCCATGAAATATGAATTGAAAGTGGATCCGAGGGCTGTAGTCCAGGACATTTCCGTAGGAATGCAGCAGAGGGTTGAAATATTGAAGACTCTTTACAGAGGGGCTGAAATTCTTATTCTTGATGAACCGACGGCGGTGCTGACACCACAAGAGATTGAGGAATTATGCGTTATTTTAAGGAGCCTGGTGGACCAGGGCAAGTCAATAATACTTATCACCCATAAGCTTAAGGAAGTTATGTCTATGAGCGACAAGGTGACAATTATCAGAAGAGGTAAGGTTATTGACACATTGAATACAAAGGATACAAACATTGATGAACTTGCAGAAAAGATGGTGGGCCGAAAAGTGAGCCTCACAGTGGAGAAGAAGGAAGCTGAAGTTTCTGCTCCGATTCTGGAGATTAAAGGCCTAAGGGTATTGGACAACAGGAAGCTCGAGGCAGTTAAAGGGATAGACCTTCAGGTTCATGGCGGTGAAATACTCGGAATCGCAGGAGTGGACGGCAACGGCCAGAGTGAACTTGTACAA
>JAKJBU010000058.1 GCA_022706825.1 Bacillota bacterium | reverse complement strand
GTTGTTATTGAATTGGACATAAAAAATGAAGCCGCAATTCCTATGAGAATACAAAGTATTCCCGAAGACATTATAGATCTGTTGATATTTTGATTCATAACACCGAAGGTGCTTTGAAGCATTTGAGCATCTATGAGGGATAGAACCTTCCATCCGGCGGAATTGATAGAAGAAAAGCTGCAAAGCCAGTTTTTGCCTGCATAACTGAATTCTTCATAGCCTTCATCTGATTTAAGTATGGAATCTGCCGCAGGGCTAAGAAAAAAGTCTTTATCGGTTACATTGACAATTTCGCTGTACTTATTTCCGCTGTGGTATTTTACATAGCCTGCCGGATTGACAAGAAATACCTCTGCATAAGGCAGATACTTTGCGTTGGATAACAGATTTTCAAAGGTCCATAAAGATATGTTTCCGACCAATACCCCTGAAGCTTTGTTATTATTATCCAGCAAAGGTATGGACATCCCTACGCATTGAACTCCGCTTAAGGTTTCTTTATAGGATTCAAGCCACACCAGTTCCTGGGCCTTTCTTGCATTAATATAGCTGAACAGTAACGTATAATTGATATCGGGCTTTAAGTAGCCCGGATTGCCTGTATAGACTGAATTATCAGGCATAATAATGGATAAGTTCCTGAAAATTAGATTCACACTGTTCTGATCTCTTAGAAAAGCATTTAGGTCGGCAGTCTGAGGATCCAAAAAACTATATGCCTGAGCAACTGATTTTAACACCATTTCATGTTGATACATCTGCTGTCCGATTTTACTGAATTGGTTCTGTATGTACATGTGGTTGAAGCTTCTGAAATCCTGCTGCATTTTTTTGTAATAAGAATCATAAATAAAAGCCCATGACACCGCAAAGGGGATTATAGATACTATTAAAAAATACAGTAGCGTTCTAAGCCTAAAATTTATTCTGTTCATGACAAAAAATCCCCCCTCTGTACATAATTCGGCATCATTTGTTAGTATTATTATACCTGTAAAGGAATTAATATCAAAATAGTCTTCATAAATAAGTCCTAAGGCTTGGTTCTAGTTCTGAAGGCCTATATATAATGTAAAATAAAAAACTTGTTTGCACAAGTTTTTAGTATATGGCCGTGCACCTTCCCTCGACGTGCACCTACAAGCGTTACCCGGGCAGTTAGCTCCAATCAGGCAGCCCTGCGGCACATGAAAGGGTTCACTTACCGCTGCTTCCTTCCGGACCTGACGGGGTTCATGAATTTCCATTGCGCAGGACCCAATCATCAACACCACTTACCAGGGGCAGTCCTTACAGGCGAACGCCTCAGCAAAGGAATTCAACCCTGCTGTTGCGGATTGCAGGTTACAGGGCACCGCAGTCTCCCCATCTAGCACGGCCAAGATTGTTAACTTTTTGTGATTAATATATTTTGATATATTTAGCTATTTAATTATAAGCTTTCGGATATTTGATGTCAATGCGTCAAAATAGGCTTTTATTGAAGCATTTTACAATTGATGATTGGTATTATAATATGAATACAGACAACACTATTATCATAGATACTTTTGCAAAGGAGCTGCTATTTTGAAAAAAAGCCTATGGATTGCTCTCGCACTTATTATCGGAATTCTGCCGGGGTTTTTTCTGGTTTTTAATTTTATGTTTTCTGATATAATATCCCTCAATGAAAGAATCCTCTCTTTCCTGATAGTAATTGCAGCTTATCTGATCCTGGGGGCGGCCTTCGGGCTGGCCGGAAGTGATATAGGCTGGAAATGGGGAATATGGATCAGCCTTCCTGCTGTTATTATTGCATTGGCCTATTCCTTCAGCGAGGCAGGCACGCTGGCGATAAACCTCGCTTATTCGGCAAGTGCGCTTGGTTCCTCCGCTATAAGCGCTTACTTAACCTCAAAGTTTTTAAGAAAACGAAAGCAGTGACGGATTGCGTCACTGCTTTTGACCCTGTTTCTAAATATCTTTCAGTCCTGTTTCTAATTCGGATTTTGTTATTGAGCCTTCCATATACTTTGAATTAATCAATGCTATCTTTTCAAGCTTCTTGAACTCCTCATCCTCAAGCTTAAACCCGAAGTTGCATTCAGGACAGCTGAAGTAATAAACGGTATCACACTGCACCAAGGGTATGCTCAGAATCCTGAAAAGCCTGAAGGTCTCGTAAATACTGTAATAATCGTTATTATTACAGTTTTCACACTTGGACGCTATTCTGAACAATGCTTTGTTTTCTTTTTTAATACTGCTAATCTGGTCAACATAAACATTTCCTACGTATTTTGTCCTTGCTATATCCTTCCCCCAAAGCCCCACAGCATATCACCCCTCGCAATATCCAACCGGAAACTATTTATGTATTGTATATTCTATCAATAATTTCAAAATCCTTCCCGCAAATCCTATAATTGTAATGAACCGTGCTTTCCAAACTTTAAATAGACAAGCCCCTTTCATTTCTGCTAGAATAACTATATTCGGGACATCTTCATCAAATGTCTGCCTCAAAATATATAGGATGTGATAACGTGAAAAAATATGAAGCTTATTTGCCTTATTTGGCAGGATTTACAGTAGCATTAATTTTTGGATTGTCCTTTATGTTTACAAAACAAGCCCTGGAAACTCTGCCTACAGCTCTTCTTCTTTCCTCCCGTTTCTCTTTGGCTGCGTTACTGCTGACCTTTCTATGGCTGTCAGGCGCCATTAAGATAAACCTTAAAAACAAGCCCTTAAAGAAGCTTATGCTGTTATCTCTGTTCCAGCCGATCGCATATTTTATTTTTGAAACAACCGGTGTAAAGCTTACATCCTCATCGGAAGCAGGAATTATGATTGCTCTGATACCCGTAGTTGTATCAATTTTTGCTGCAGTATTCCTCAAGGAAAGGCCGAGCAAATCCCAGCTGTTTTTTATAGCCGCTTCCGTCTTAGGTGTGATATTTATAGTTTTGATGTCCGGCAGCGAAGACAGCACAGGTCATTTTGCCGGAATACTCTTTCTCTTCGGAGCAGTACTGACCGCCGGAGTATATAATATTCTTTCACGAAAGTTTTCTGCCGACTTTACTCCTGTAGAAATTACCTTTGCAATGATGTGGGCAGGGGCAGCAGTATTCAGTATTGTATCAGCGGTAACAGGAATGATTAACGGCAATCTTGATGATTATATTACTTACTTAAGCTCGGCAAGCACGTTGATTCCCATTCTTTATCTGGGAATTCTCTCTTCTGTGTGCGCTTTTTTTATGATGAACTATATGCTTTCGAAGATGCCTGCTTCAAACTCTTCGGTATTCTCTAATCTTACCACTGTAGTATCAATAATTGCCGGCGTTTTTATCAGGCATGAGGCCTTTCATTGGTATCAGTTTGCAGGAAGTGTTGTTATTATCCTCGGGGTCTGGGGCACAAACCGCTGCAAGCCCCGGCATGAAATACAGCTTTAAAACAAATAAGAGACAGTTGCCTGTCTCTTACTTATCTAATCATTGCTGGCAGTCAGCTTAACAGTAAGCGTCTTGTATTCATTTGCCTGATTGTACACTTCTATTTTTACTGTGTCTCCCACCTTATGCTTTTGTATCTCTGCTATCAGATCTTCAATTGTGAGAACCTTCTTATCATCTATTTTTGTTATGATATCGCCTCTTCTGACTCCGGCCGCTTCTGCACCGCTGCCCGGTATTACTAGCCTTACATAAACACCTTGAATCAACTTGTATTCTTCAGCCTCTTCCTTGCTTATGGTTATTCCCTGTATTCCAAGAAATGGCCTTAATACCTTCTTGTTGTTTATCAGGTCCTCAATAATAGGCTTTGCCTCGTTTATCGGAATGGCAAAACCCATCCCCTCAACTCTTGTTTCTGCAAACTTTATTGTGTTAATCCCTATGACCTTTCCTTCGCTGTTTACCAATGCCCCTCCGCTGTTTCCGGGATTTATTGCGGCATCAGTCTGGATAAGCTTTATGGAATCATCTCCTATGCTGACCGTCCTGTTGAGTCCGCTTATTATTCCCGCTGTAACCGAGCCGGCATATTCGGTGCCCATCGGGCTGCCTATGGCAACTGCCAATTCTCCCACCTTAAGTGCTGAAGAGTCTCCAAGCTCCGCAACCGTCAGATTATCCGAGTCAACTTTTATTACTGCCAGGTCTGTCTGGGAATCGCGCCCTATCAGAGTTGCTTCAAGCTCTTTGCCGTCATGGAGTATTACTATTATATCGTCAGCCCCTTCAACTACATGGTTGTTGGTTACTATATGGCCCTGCTTGTCGATTATGATTCCCGAGCCTGTTCCCTGGCCTTCAAAAATCCTGCCGAAAAAGTCTCTGGTTCTCGTCTTAAGGCTGATAGCAACTATTGACGGTGAAACTTTTTCCGCAATGGGCACTACAGGCGATACCGTCCCGCTGTATACAATTTTGGTATTATCCACGGCTGCTGCATATACATTGTTTGCATTACTTCCGGGACTAGGCAGAAAATTGTCTATCCCGTATCCGAAAATCGTGCCGAGCCCAAGCCCTAAAGCAAGCACCAAAGCTATGAATTTTCTGGAGCTTTTCTCCGGCTTCCTTTCAATAACTTCCCTGTAAAAGGTATTGTTCATTTCGTTGTTTTCATTATTTTCTTCAAAAAATTCGCTCATATCTTATCCCTCCTAACGGATGTACTTGAACTATACTATAAATATAATCCAAAGTTTTGAACAAAATATGAACAAATTGTAAACTTTAAGCTTTTTCAATAGTTAATGTAAATTTTACATAACCTTCGCCGCTGGAGACCCATATCCTCTCACCCAACTGGCTGATTATTTCCCTGACGATGGCAAGCCCTAATCCGTATCCTCCTTTGTGAAGGCCTCTTGAAGTATCCCCTTTGTGGAACCTTTCCCATACTCTGTTAAGCTCCTCAGAGCTTATCGATTTTCCGGTATTGGTAATCTCCACTTTTATCCTGTCTTCCTTTGTTGATGTCCTTATCTCAATGCTGCCCTTTTCCGGTGTGAATTTTACTGCATTGTCCATAAGATTGGAAAGCACCCTTTCAAGCAGTACCTGATCAGACAATACGAAGGTTTTCTCTTCAAACATGCTGAAAACTACATCAAGTTTTTTCTCTGTTATGCCTTTTTCATATGCAACAAGCTTCCTTCTTATTGTCTCATTAAGCTCAAAGGCTTCCTTCTTGATTTCAAGGCTTCCTTGCTGCATATTGCCAAGCTCCAGCAGTTCATTGGTCATCTTTATCAATCTGTTGCTCTCATCCAGAACTATGTTCAGATAATGCTCCCTTTTATCCTCAGGTATAGTACCATCAATCATTCCTTCAATGAAACCCCTGATTGAAGTCATCGGCGAGCGCAGGTCATGGGATATGTTCGCAATCAAATTCCGCCTGTTCTCTTCTATTCTTTCCAATGACTTCGCCATATTGTTGAAGCTGTTGCCAAGTTCTTCAATTTCATCTCCCGTATTAATATTCAAGCGCTTGTGGAACTCCCCTCCGGCAATTACCTTTGCAGCTCCGCTTATTTCCTTTAATGGTTCAGAAATCCTCCGTATCTGGATATACAGGATTGCATAAGCAATGGCAACGGAAATCAGAATAACCCAAAGCGTCAGTCTGTATATTTCTCTGAAATTTTCCTGTATCTCAAGAAGTGAAGCGTGTACCAGCACCCCTCCGGAAAACCTGTTGTTGACAAATACGGGATAGCCTACGGTCAAAGAAGATTCACCAAGCATCCCGTCAAAATTACCTCTCTCCTCAATACTTTCCCCTTTTGCAAGGTTTCCGATCTTCTCTTCCCTAACCTGCCTGCCCAGCAGCCTTTCTTCGTTGAGCCCGGAAACGGCAACTATTATTCCATCACTGTTTATAACCCAGATATGAGCATCCAAAAACCTGTCCAGGACCTGCAAATCATTAATAAGACTCCTGGAATTGGGATTCCCCGAATAAAGCACTGTTGCAGCTTCCCTGGCCACCTTCCTGCCCTGCTCATACAGAAGCTCTTTCCTGTTTTCGATGAAATACTGGTCGAATATCCTGAGAAGTGACAAGGCCAGTATAGCAAAGCCTATTATTATTGCTACGCCATAGGTTATGAACAATCTCTTCTGTATGCTGTTCTTCATCATCTCACCTCAAATTTATAGCCCACGCCCCAAACAGTCTTTATTTCCCATCTGCCCGCTTCATCACTGAACTTCTCCCTGAGCCTTTTTACATGAACATCCACAGTCCTCGAGTCACCCATGAAATCGTATCCCCATAGTTTTCCCAGCAGCTGTTCCCTCGTAAAAACCTGATTTGGATGGCTTGCAAGGAAATAGAACAGCTCCAGTTCCTTCGGTGGTATGTCCGCCTTCCTGCCTTGGAATGTAATGCTGTAATCGCTTTTGTTAATTACCAGCTGAGGATATACAACTTCTTCAACTATTGTATCAGAGCCCATGGTTCTTCTGAGCACTGCTTTTACTCTTGCAGTAAGCTCCTTCGGTTCAAAAGGCTTTACAAGATAATCATCCGCTCCCAGTTCCAGGCCCAGTACCTTGTCAAAGGTTTCTCCCCTTGCGGTAAGCATAATAATGGGAATACCGCTTATCTTCCTTATTTGCCTGCATACCTCATAGCCGTCTGTTTCCGGAAGCATAATATCAAGAATGACAAGATCCGGAGTCCATGAACGGAATACATCAAGAGCAGTCCTGCCGGAGTATACCGTCTTTACCTCGTACATCTCCTTCTCCAGGTACAGCCTTATAAGGTCCGCTATATTGAAGTCGTCATCAACAACCAGTATTTTGGCTTTCATATCTTTTACCACCGCCTATTGAACATCTTTTTGCCTCGTTTTATCCATTATGATACATCAATGTCTGTGATAATTCAAATGCATAGAAAAATAGATGTCAAAAGCCCTTGCCGCTGCATAGATTTATAGCAGGGGGTATGCAATATGTATGATGAGCTGCACAGGCACAATTTTGAGGGCAGGACCGGCCGGAAAGCCTCGCATTTCCATAATTACTCCGGAGTGACAACCAAAAATCCCGACTTCGAAGGCCATGTACACTACATGTCCGGTTATACAACCGAGGAAAATGAACATATTCACTACTATTCAATATTAACCAGTCCGGATTTTCAGGTGGATGGCGGACATGTACATTTCTTTCAATGCATAACAACTATGGACAGCGGCCATTATCATCTTATATACGGTTATACCAGTGTTTTACGGAATATTAGAAAATTGCACGGCAATTTTCAGACACGAGATTCGAGACGCGAGACGCGAAATTTAGGGTTAGGCTTCTAAGTTAAGGATTACGAACACTTTTATGCCTCTTGCTTTTGTGGTAATATAATTATACACAGAAGTCAAGGAGGCATACAACTGCAATGACAGAAAATGAAAAACAAGTATACGAAGTGCTGAATCAACTGAAAATTCCATATACACAGTATGAACACGTACCGGTATATACAATTCAACAGCTTGATGAATTAAATATGGATATGAAAGGTAAGCACTGCAAGAATCTCTTCGTCAGAAATGACAAGGGCGACAAGCATTACCTTATTATTGTCTCCCAGGAAAAGAGGGCAGACCTTAAAGACATTGCCAAACAGATTGGCAGCTCCCGCTTAGGCTTTGCTTCGGAAGAAAGACTGATGAAGCACCTTGGGCTGACTCCCGGTGCAGTCACTCCCTTCGGCCTGCTGAATGATGAGGAAAAAAAGGTAACTGTACTTGTGGATGAAGACCTTAAGAATTCAATACATATATGCTTCCATCCCAATGTAAATACAGCAACTGTATCGCTGCTTTTTGACGACTTCATAAAGTTCTTGCAGTGGAAAGGCAACGAATACCAATTCATAAAAATTTGAGGCATGGGGACGGAGGGACACGGGGACATGGGGACATGGGGACGTTTCGCGTGTCCCACTGGAAGTGGGACAGGGGAAACGTCCCCATGTCCCCATGTCCCCATGTCCTCGCGCCGCATTATTCTTCTACTCCATTAACCTGTTTTCCAGTATCTGATCCATGGAGAAATCCTCCACGCCCAGGTAATATACCGCCGTATCAATCAAGGCTTCCATAGGCAGAAGTCCTATTATTTCACTGCCGGCAATTGTAACGCCGTATCTGGCCGCTTCTATTCTGATAAGCTCAAAGGCTCTGTAAAGAGCGGTCTTTGTATAATCAGTCATATTCATGGAAATCTGCACCATTCCCCTGTCCTTAAGCTCAATGCCTATAGCCTTGCAGTACCGCAAACCGCCGTTTAAAAACCTGACATTCCTTGCAATTTTATTGGCAATATCCATTCTGTTAGTATTCAAATTTACATTAAAGGCTACCAGGGGCATCCTTGCGCCGATAACCGCGGCTCCTGCTGTAGGATGAATTTCTGCCGGGCCGTAATCCGGTTTCCACTCAGGCAACTTTATCTTCTCCGCCATACCTTCGAATTCTCCCTTGCGAATATTCGCCAGGTTTTCTCTTTGGGGATCTGCTGCAGCCTTTTCATACAGAAAAATCGGAAGCCCATACTTCTCCGATGCCTCTCCTGCCACTTCCTTTGCAAGTTCAACGGCCTCTTCCATGCTTACATTCTTTATGGGTATGAAGGGTACTACGTCTACTGCCCCCATTCTGGGGTGTTGTCCCCTATGCTTGGTCATATCTATAAGCTCTATTGCGATACCCATAGCTTCCAGTATAGAATCCTTCACTGCCTGAGGTTCACCCACAACAGTTACGACCACTCTGTTGTGATCTTCGTCTCTCTTATAATCCAGAAGCTTTACGTTGTCCTTTCCCCTAAAGGGATTCACTATTTTCTCTATTTTGCCCAAATCTCTTCCTTCACTGAAATTCGGGACACATTCAACTATTCTGTTCATCCCGCTCATTGCTTTCCCCCCTTTATGGTCTAGTGTCTGAACTTTTATGTTTCACATAAAAGTTTTACACTTATATGACTAAATCCCTATATTTCCAGCATTTAATTTGCTGCAAATATTACGGGTTTCGTCACTAAAATAAACCTGTTATTACGCCATTTTCATCTATGTCAATCTTTTCTGCTGCAGGTATCTTTGGAAGTCCCGGCATTATCATAATGTCCCCCGTAAGACATACTATAAAGCCCGCTCCGGCAGATACCCTCACTTCTTTAACACTAACCTTGAAGCCCTTTGGAACACCTAAAAGAGTGGGGTCATCAGACAGCGAGTATTGAGTCTTTGCCATACAGACAGGCAGCTTATCCAGTCCGATATCCGCAAGCTTCTGCATCTCCCTTTGTGCTTTGGGAGTGAAAACAACACCGTCCCCGCCATAGATTTCCTTTGCAATAGTTTCGATTTTTTCGGCTATAGGAGCTTCAACATTGTAAAGATATTTAAAATCAGGTGCTGAGCCTTCAACCAGTTTTACAAGGGTTTCGGCCATATATGTTCCGCCTTCTCCGCCTTTTGACCAGCACTCGTTCAATGCAACCTCTACGCCATATACCTTGCACTTTTTGACAAGCAGTTCGATTTCGGCTTCGGTATCGGTTACAAACCTGTTAACGGCAACCAATACCGGAAGTCCGAACTTGCGGATGTTTTCCACCTGCTTTTCAAGGTTTTCAAATCCTTTATCCACTGCTTCCGGGTTTTCTTTCCCCAGTTCCGCCTTTGCAACCCCTCCGTGCATCTTAAGAGCACGCAAGGTTGCTACTATTACAACTGCGGAAGGCTTTA
>JAKJBU010000057.1 GCA_022706825.1 Bacillota bacterium | reverse complement strand
GCTCGATAGATTTTGTCAGTATATCTGAATAGCTGAATGAAACTGTTCTCCCGAAGTCCTCAGGTACCTCTCCTTCAATTCGTACTAAAAATATACTTGGATATGTCTTTTCTATCACACCTTGCTTGATGCTTATCTTTTTTCTGCCTTTATTAGCTCTAAGTACGACTCTCTCCCCGACATAGTTGTCTATATTGCTTTTGATGAGGGATAGGGTATTTTTTGAAGCCATAAAAAATCACCTTCCTTCCCAACATCTTAAATTTTATCATAACATATATTATATGTCAACTGGAACAAAATATTATATCAACTTATACTTTAATAGTCAAATAACTATTTTTATTTTTCAGCTATTTTTCGGCTATTTTTCATCATTACAAGCTATTAAGTATAAACTATACAGTATTATTCCCCGAATTACTCAATATTACTCAAAAAAAGAACAAAAAAGAAAATTGCTGCGCAATTTTATTCTAATGTGCAGCTGCTCCGCTGCGAGAGTTTTCGTAATATGCCCCGATTCCCTTAAATATCGCTGCTGCCGCAGATTCCCTGAAGCTTTGATTGCATAAAAGCTCTTTATCCTGCGGATTGCTTGTATAAAGCAGTTGGATTATCACAGAAGATGCCTTAATCTCCCGGAGCAGATAAAAATCAGCCATTCTCACCCCTCTGTTCTTTAGTCCGAGAGAGCCGCTGACATTTTCCATTATCAGCTTTGACAGCTTCTCTCCTTGAGAATCTCCTCTGTAATAATATACTTCAGTGCCGGAAGCTGTCGGATTGGAAAAGCAGTTTTGGCCGATAGACAGGAACAAATCCGGCCTTTTGTCGTTGGATATGGCCGCTCTGTCTGAAAGCACCATTTCTTCGCCACTGCTCCTTGTCAGATATACTTCGGCACCCTGGCCTTCAAGAAGGCTTTTAAGCTTTAAAACTATATCCAGGTTGGCATTACCTTCATCACAGTCCTCTCCGCCATGAACCGCATCCAATACAATCCTGACACCCTTTAAAGGCCTTTCGGAATCGGGTACTTCCATCTGCTCAAACCTTATTCCTGTATAATAGTATTTCAGTATCTCCTGATAGCTCATTCCTGACCTCGCCATTGAATTTGCCCCGCACTGGCACAGCCCCAGCCCGTGCCCGGTACCGATGCACTTTATCAGGAATTTTACCGGTATATAATCAAATCTGGTGGAGTTAAGCTTCAGCAGTTCTCTTACTTCTATCCCTCTGAAGCTTTTTGTGCCGATTTTTATTCTGCTTATTTTACCTTGCTCATCAACTTCAACATCCTCGAACATTCCCCTGATATTGCAGTAAATACCCTCGGGCTTTTTGAGCCTGGTTTTTAAAAGCCCCTCCAATTCCGTGACTGTGAAATACCTGTCGCTGTCGTTGTCGGTATTATCTTTGCAAAAAGAACACAATACCCTTCTCAGATAAGTTATCCTGTTTCCCAGGACATTCTCGGAGTTTTCGGTTGCTCCGCCGCACCGGTAATGAAAAAAAGGTTTTATCGGCCTTCCTTCAAAAAGCATTATGATTCTGTCTGTTGAAGCAACAGCATCATAAACCCCCTTTGGTATCTCAGTATCGGCAAGGCCGTATTCAAGGCAATGCCCCGGTTCTGTACATATATCACAGCCTCTGTGCCTCTCGCAGCCTTTACCGTTATATATAAAGGTTTTTCTTGCCAGCTCCGTTCTTGCCATAACGGCAAGAGCTTTCAGATACTCAACTTCATGCCCTTCTGCCGTATTGAAGCTTGTTATCCTGGCTGTCAGCTCATCCAGTTCCGTGTCATAACTCAGCTCTTTTTCACAATCATACACTTTAAACAACATCCTAATTCCTCCCCTTCTATGGGATATAGGGAGAACCGGGCATCCCCGCCCTGAACTTTCCTCTTGTCTGTATGCCTCCGATTCCCTTTACCCCGCTGGTGGTGCCTTTCAGCACATCCTCTATGGGGGCTGCCGTATCAGTTGGGGTAAACGCTATCTGCCTGCACAGCATTCCGGGGTCCAGGGCATGTATCAATATTCTGGCAGGGGAACTTGCAAAATTTGCCCCTGCAGACAATATGCCTTCATAATATGACTGGCATGCTCCTGCTATTATTACCAGTTCATCCAGTGACTGCTGGTATTTTCTCGCTTCTTTGACTGCTTCTATGAAATATTTTGAATTCCTGTACCTTTCCGATGAATCCTTTCCCTTGGCTTCCTGCTTCTGCATACTGTCATGCCCTGTGATAATCACTATATCCGGCTTATACTCCTCCAGCAAAGCCTTTATCATCCCCGGCTGGTCTGCTTCCGGCACAAGCTTTCCTACGGCGCTGATGCCCTGTTCCTTGTAATACTTCATGCTCATAACCAGATAATCCTTATCGCCGTCTATATGAAGCACCTTACCGGGCAGCTCGAATTTGAGATATTCTTCTCTTTTGGGCAGCAGTTTTTTTGACAGGAACCCGGCCCTCCTTCCCCTGGCCTTGGTCAGCCTGCCGATTTTGCCTTCAAAGCGGTGTATCTCTTCATTCACTCTGTTCATGGGAACCTTAACGACGTCAGATTCGGGTGCATCGGCAAAAAGCCTGTAGTGCAGGCCCTTAAGGTATATGATGGTGCCTGTCTCTTTGTTGGTGACTATATCATGAACCTTGAACAGTATGTCAAAGCCATAGGACTTTCTTGCTACTATATCTCCCACCTTGATATCCATATCCCGACCCCCTGTTATTAAAGCTTACGGTTTGAAACGCAAGGAGCTTGAACCGATTTTGTATAGTTTAATACATAGTATGTGATTAAGGCTGACAAGGTGAGCAAAAAATAAAAAACAGTATTTTTTACTGTTTCAGTTTGCAGGCAAAGCTCAGAATGGGGACAACAATGTATAGTCAGAGCATACTTATACAGAAATTGTTAATGGCTCAAATCTCGCTCGACTTAGAAACAACCGTATGCGAGGCATGGAGGCCGAGCAAGCTGTCACGGTCACGGACGACCTTTGACAGCGATTCGAACAATATTTTTGCTGGTTTTTATCAGTCACGAGGCACGGCTGAATTCTCGCGTTATATGTACTTTCTGAAGTCCTCCACAAAGTCCAGGATAAATTCTTTCATTATAACGGTATCGTTGTATTTGGCTAAAAAGGTCTTCTCCTCCCAGGTGGTTTTATCCTTATAATACCTCTCGGCAATCCTCCAGAACCTCTGGGGAAATTCAAAAAGCGACAGCATCAGCACCAAGTCCTCTCTCTCAAGAGGCGCTATACTGCAGTAATCCTCTATAATCTCCAAAGCCATATCCACATCATAGCTGTACCGCTTCAGTACTTTTTGTATCAATGCAGCCAGGTCATAAACGGGCAGTTCATGGCAGCTGTAATCAAAATCTATAACGTTTACCTCCCCCCCCGGCCCGATTATAATGTTGTGATAAGTGTAGTCATGATGGCATATGACATTGTCTTTTTTTGCTTTCTTGCATATATCCGCATAGTTTGAATTCTTCAGGGTATCAAAGCCTCTCCAGCCCATTTCAATATAAAAGTCCACATCCTCCAGGAACATTTTATCCAGCTTTCCCTTTTTCCTTTTCCTTGCCGCAAGCCCCTTGAATTCCGTCAGATCCTCAATTTTCTCCCTATAGGACTTTTCCCATTTTCCGATGTTGTTTCTCGCCGCAGCACCGGTAGAAGGCAAATATCCCCTGCCTGCATTATGCAGCTGTGCCAGCGCCTTAACTATCGCTTCCCTGTCATAGGGGTTGGTGAAGCTGCATTCCCTTCCCGCTATATAGTCCTCCATCACGAATATCCTGTTCTCGTATATTGCAAAGGGCAGCTCGTATCGGGACAGCAGATACCTGTCAATACGCGTAAATCCATTCTTATGGAGGTATTCCTTTAAGCCGTGTATATACAATATCTTATCCGGATCCCTGTAGGTTTCCTTTATTATTACCAATCCCCTGTCGGTTTGAGCCAGATTGACCGCCCTCAACGGTGTGCTGTATATCACCCTGCAGCCGAACTCCCTGGCAATGGCATCTATTTTCATTGGCAGCACCTCATAGTATACAAATTAGCTGACATACTATTAGAATATATGAGGGGCTGCGGAGACTTATACCGTTGTTTCTTTTATACTATATTCTTTTCTCGAACTCTTCTATAAACTTCTTTCTCATTAATGTATACTCTGACTTTGTGCTCATTTTATCCGCAAAGTCCTCTTCATCCCAGTCCTTCCGTTCGATATAGTATTGCCTGGATATCATCCAGAAGTCCTGAGGAAAAAGGAAGAAGGGAACAAGTACCTTGAGTTCCGTGCTGCTTACGGGATTTCTCCGGTCATAGCTTCCCAGTATATCCATGGCCTTGTCGGTATCCCAGTTTGACTTCTTCATATTTCTCAGAATAAGGCTTCCCACATCATGCATTCTTATATCCATAATGCAGTAATCAAAATCAACTGCGTATATTCGGCCATCAAAGGTATGTATTATATTATGATGGGCAAAATCGTGGTGTATAAAGCTTTTCTTCACTGCCGCTTCCTCGGAAAGGCTCCTGTAATCGGTTTTGCTCAGAATCTGCAGCGCTTCCTCTCCGTCATTTATGCACATATCCGCATAATCAAGATATATTCTGTCTATTTCACTCTTTTCAGGCTTTTCCAGCACCTGTTCCTTCATTTGCTTCATTTCTTCAATCCTATCGTTGAAATACTCCGGCCATTTCCCGTACCAGCACCTGTCAGGAGGGCATACAACAGGGGCAAAGCCCTCTGAAGCGTTGTGCAGCCTTGCAAGCACTTCAATGGCAGCATCAAGGTCCATAGGGTTCATAAAGTCGCATTCCCTTCCGTCTATCCATTGGGTAAGGAAATACTTATCCCCTTTGAAGCTTATAAAGTCATCGCCGTTTTCCTGCTTGACTATATCATAGGCATTGTTGAAGCCCTTGCCCTTAAGGTGCTCCAAAGCCGAAAAAATAAAATCCATATCCTCCATGGGAAACCTTAGCCTTTTCAAACAGTAAAACCCCTTGTCGGTTACTATTCTGTATACACTTCTCACGGGAATTATCTGCTTGACCTTAAAGCCCATAGCCTCAAAAAGCTTTACATCCAGATTGTATCCTCCGAGAAATTCCCTGTCCGACTGCCTGTTTTCCTCCATAAAAAGCTCCATCCTCATTAAATGATTCACCGTCCGAAATCCAGAAATCTGATAACTTCCTCTTTTTTCTTTTCCCTTTTTATGCTTCTCGCAAGCTTTTGTGCCAATTCGATTTCGTTATAGTTCTTCCTTCTTCCGTAAATGCTTTCCGAAACCTTGAAAAATCTTTTGGGATATATGAGAAAGGCTTTTATTATCTTCATGGACCCTTCGTCCAGGGGCTTTACATCGGAATATGCTTCCGCTGCCGCAGCCGCAAGCTCATCTTTGTTTTTCCCCGAGAAGCTTTCAAGAAGCGTCGCTATGTCAAACTCACAAATATCATAGCTGCATTCCTCGAAGTTGGTTATGAACACCCCCTCCGGATCGCCTTCAAATATCGCATGCTTCTTGAACTCTCCATGGGTTATCTGATTGCATGACATAGACTGCCTCACCTTGTCAAGATATCCGCTTTCCTTCAGAAGCCCATGGGCATACTGCATCTTTTCCAGGAATTCATCTATATTTTCCAAAAACAGCTTGTCAATTTCGCTTTTCTTTTCCTTGAGACAAATAAGCTCTTTATACTTTTTCAAGCTGATGGAATTTGCCTTGAATTTCTCCATCCACTTTCCCCAATCAACACGGGCACGGCTTCCCGGCGCAGGTATGAAGTATTCTCCCGCCTTATGAAGCTCTGCCAGGGCTTTGCCGGCAACTGCAGCAGCTTCGGCTGTATTTGCTTCATATACCCTTCCCTTGGTAAAATCCTGGAGTATATAGTTGTTCTTATCATATTTCATATGGCAGCTGCCGTTCAGGGTCCGGTTGATGCAGCTGATCTGTCTGAAACCGTTATTGCAGACATGCTCATAAGCTGATGCTGAGAATAATATCTTCGCCTCATCGCTTTCGGTCCCCTTAAGCCTTTTTATTCCTCTGTCGGTATAGACAAGTATACCTCTGTCCCCTTCCTGCATATTTCTTACTTCCAAGCCGTAAAGGTTTTCGATCAGAAGCTTGAGATCATGCCTTTTCAACTTTTCATATCCGCCGGACATTAACTATCCCCTCCTAAGACGTAATCGAAGAATAATGAGACACAGGTAACGGGTAACACTAAACACACGAATGTTTCACGGATTCCTGCGGAATAACACAGAAACTATTATATGTTATATAGCCACATCAGGAAACTTCGATACTTACATCATTATCGATAAACATTTATGTGTCGAAATATTTATCCCGCCGTGCATTTAGCGGGTTTCAGTGTTTTCAGTGTTACTATGACCTCGAAGCCCTGCCCTAATCTAGTGTCTAGTGTCTCGCGTCTAGTGTCTGCGCACGTTAGTGCGCTATATTAGTGGTGCCTGTGATGCTTTTTCAGCTTCTTGCTGATAATTTTCTTTTTTTCCCTTTCAAGCTTTTCTATTTTTTCCTTGTGCTTTCCTATCTTTTTAAGCTGCTTTATTTCTTCCTTCATATCCTTTATGAAGCTTTCCAGCTTATTGACCTGCTCTTCCGGGCTCAGGCCTCTTTCAATATCTATTGCTTCATTGATTTCATTCTTTCTGCCGCTCATAAAATCAACTCCTCACAACTCATAGAATTCCTTCAAAAACTTATCCCTTATTTCCCTGTCATCTGCGATCCTGTTAAGCCTCATCAGAAAATAATCCATGGTCCAGGGCTGCTTTTCGGTATAATACTGGAGCCCTACCTGCCAAAAATCCTGCGGAAAGGTTATTAATGCCTTTATTACATCAAGCTCCTTCCGGCTTATGCCGTATATCCTGTCATATTCGTTCAGTATGAAATATGCCTTGCCTATGTCCCAGACTCCGTATCTCATATTCCTTATTACCAGGCTTGTAAGGTCATGCAGCCTGGTATCCATTATGCAGTAATCGAAGTCAATAAGGTAAACCTTGCCCTCCTCAGTTATCAGGAAGTTATGGTTTGCCATATCGTGATGGCAGAATTCCCCTGACTGCTCACTTTTCTCCGATATTTCCCAATATGGGCTTTCCATTATCATATTTGCTGTATCCAGGGATTGCTGCAAATAATACGGGAGATGAAGGGCAAATATTTCGTCAAAGTCGTCCCTATGCTCCTTATCTTCTATTGCCTTGCCGAATTCCAGCAGTTCCTTGCTTTTCTTTTCACACTTTTCCGCCCATTTGTTATAGAATACCCTTGGTTTTGCTCCCTCCGGGGGCACATAACCTACTGATGCCCTGTGGAGTTCCGCCGCTGCCTTTATTGCCATCTTCAGCTCTTCTTCCTTCCTGAACCTGCACTCCCTGGCTTCAATCCAATCCACCACATAATAGACATGCTTGCCGTCAGGTATGCATATGCTTCCGTCAATGGCCCGGTTATACGGGATTACCCCTTCATATCCCTTTTCCTTAAGGTGATTCACCGCCGAATATATGAAAAGGAAAAAGCCCGGGCTCATATGCGCCCTCTTAATGCACTTTACTCCGCAATCCGTCTCCGCCCTCAGGATATTTCTGATGCTTTGGATGTCTATGATTTTAATACCGTAGGCCTCTTCTACCGCTTTTAAATCCATAATGATTCCTCTCAACAGCATTTATACCATTATATGACGCCGCAAAAATTGTGTTACTGCTTTGACTATTCACAGGTACAAGGGTGTTCTAATATACTGATATATAGGGAGCTGAATTATATGAATATATGCATGGATGCAAGAGGCGCCAAGCTCTATGCCGGAACGGGAATAGGCACATATACAGCGAGATTGCTGGAGAATATAATAAAAATTGACACCCGGAACAATTACAGGTTTTTCTGGCCTAACGACGGATATGATTTCTTATTGGGAAGGGGCAATATCAGCCTCACTTTGTTTGGCGAAAAGAATAAGAAGTTCTGGGATGAGGTATTCCTCCCCGCCCAGGTAAAAATGAACAGCTGCGATGTATTCCACCTGCCTCAGAACGGCCTTGGGCTTCCCAGGCCAAAAACCTGCTCTTACGTTGCTACCGTACATGACCTCATACCCCTTGTAATGCCCGATACCTGCGGAAAGAGCTATTTGGATAAGTTTCTGCAGGAAATGCCCTACATACTGGAAAAGTGCGACAGGGTAATTACAGTATCCAACTATTCAAAGCAGGATATAATAAAGTACTTCAATCTGCCTGAAGAAAAAATAAAGGTCATATATCTGGCCGCAGACAGCAGGTTCAGGCTTATAGACAAGGAAAAGGCATGGGATTTTTTAAAGAAGGAGTACAGCTATTCCAACGACTTCATATTATACCTGGGGGGCTTCAGCCCGAGAAAGAATGTGGACGGCTTATTGGAGGCCTACAGGAGAATCTGCCGGGAGCTGCCGGGATATTACGACCTGGTGCTGCTGGGAGCCTCCAAGGATAGTCACTATGAATTGAAGAAAAAGACTGAGGGAATGGGAATAAGGGACAGGGTGGTATTTGCCGGTTATGTGCCTTATGAGCACTTGCCGTACTTTTACAACTGCTCCTCTCTGTTCGTATATCCTTCACTGTATGAAGGCTTCGGCCTTCCGCCTCTTGAAGCAATGACCTGCGGTACTCCCACCATTACCGCAAATGTGACTTCAATCCCCGAAGTGGTAGGAGACGGAGCAATACTAACAGACCCTTACAATATTGATGAGCTTACGGAAAAAATCTACAAGGCCATTTCAGATGCAGAGTTCAGGGAGCAGCTGAAAGAAAAGGCTTTGAGGAGGGCTTACAACTTTTCATGGAAGAAAACCGCAATTGAAACCATAAAGGTATATGAAGAGGCAGGAGGTGAGAGGCGGGAGGTACGGGGTTTATAGTGTAAATTTCGTCTTATTATAAGAATTTTTGGAAGATGTATAGTATAATTAAAATAATTGACACAACTGACAAACCTGAGGAGGAACTATTATGCACAGCATGACTGAAGGCAATGTTTACAGACATATAATTGTTTTTGCGATTCCTATTATAATCGGAAATATATTTCAACAGCTTTACAATATTGTAGATGCGATTATGGTCGGCAGGTACATAGGAGAGGATGCATTTGCCGCAATAGGCGTTGCCTCTCCGATAATGGGCACAGCACTATTCATCATTGTTGGAATGTGTATAGGAGCATCTGTTTTAATGGCGCAGCTATTCGGTGCAAATGACCAAAAAAAACTAAAAAAAGAGATTTCAACTGCATTTATTGCCGGAAGTATATTTTCAATTATTGTCAGCATAACATTTATAATTATAACAAATACAATTTTAAGATGGTTAAACACCCCTGATAATCTGATGCATGACGCAAGGGTTTATCTTATAACTATTTTTTCAGGTCTTATTTTTACGATGTTGTATAATCTGTTTGATGCAATATTTCGTTCAATGGGAAACTCCCGTATAGCTCTTTTTTTTCTGATAATAGCATCAATTCTACATATAATACTGGACTTATTATTCATTATTAAAATGAATATGGGAGTCTTTGGAGTCGGATTGGCAACAGTAATTTCGCAGGCAGCAAGTGCATTATTGTGTGCAATATATGGTCTAAATACATATCCTATTTTGAGATTCAAAAAAGAAGAAATAATGATAGATCTCAAACTGTTGAAAAAAACTGCAGAATTCGGTTGGATAGCAGCTTTGCAGCAATCTTGCGTTTATATCGGAAAAATGCTGGTCCAAAGCGCTGTCAATCCCCTTGGTATAAGCGCCATTGCCGCATTTTCAGCA
>JAKJBU010000056.1 GCA_022706825.1 Bacillota bacterium | reverse complement strand
CACTTTTATACAGCTTCAGAATAAGGTTCTGTATATGCTCCTTTGTAATGGCATCAAGGGCTGAGGAAGGTTCATCCATCAGAAGCAGGTCAGGCTTCATTGCAAGGGTTCTGCCTATTGCCACCCTCTGTTTTTCTCCTCCGCTCAGCTCTGCGGGATATTTACAGCTAAGATGTCCGATTCCAAGCACTGCAAGTATATTGCTTACGGTTTCACTGATTTTTTCTTTGGTTTCACCTCTTACCTGCAGGCCCAGAGCAACATTATTCCAGACGTTTTTCCATGGAAAAAGGCCATAGTCCTGCAGTATTATTCCGGTGCTTCTTCTTATGCCGGAAAGCTCTTCACCGCCGATATATATTGTTCCCTCCTCCGGACGGATAAGCCCCGCTAATGTATAAAGCAAGGTAGTCTTTCCGCATCCCGAGGGCCCGATTATCGCACAGGTGGCATTGCGCTCCACCTTCAGGCTGATTCCTTCCAACGCCCGCACATTTCCATAAGACACCTGCAGGTTGTTAACTTCTATCATTGGTTAATGAACTTCCCTTCAATCATATCATCATACTTTACATTCACCTTAATATTCTGGATTTTCTCAACCCACTCCACAATCTTGCGGATGTAAGCTTCATCAGGAAGCCTGGTTTTGTGATACACGGGGAGTATTATTTTATCCTTTATTTCCGGTTTAAGCTGCAGTTTTTCTATCAGTACTTCCCTTGCAAGGGTGTCATCACTGTTTATATCGTCTACGGCTTTGTCAAAGGCTCTGTGGAACAGCTCAATTGCCTTTTCCTTCTCTTTGAGTGCTTTTCCCGTAAAGGCCATTGCCTCAGGCATAAAGTCATCCTTGTTCTCGTAGACAACCTTTTTTAGTCCGTTAAGTTCTCCCATGGAGGCCATAGGTTCCGGAATATTGGCAATGTCCAAATTCCCTGCTTTTATCATCTCCAGCCTTGCGGGAATCTCATTGATATATACCTTCTCCATTTCATACTTGTCCCCCAAGTATTCCTCCGACAGAAAATTTGTAACGCTCACTTCCATCATTCCTACTTTGATATTCTTCTTTTCCTTTAAATCCTTGTTTACGAGAAATGGGAAGCTTCCGTCAGTACTTGTGGTTATTTTTATATCAAAGCCGTTATGTACATTATTCACAAATGCAATCAAGTCCACCATAGCACCGTCAAGCTCTCCGCTCTGCAGGGCACTTTGCCTGTTAGCCGCATTTGTATATACCTGTATTTCCGCATCCAATCCCAGTTCCTTGAAATATCCCTTTTCTTCAGCAAGGAATATCGGTGCGGAGTCTGCTGCGGGCATTACCCCGATTTTCAGCTTGGGTATTTCAGTTATATCAGGTTCCTTATTGTCTGCCGTACTACATCCTGCAGCAGCTATTGCTGTGCAGATCAGCATGATTATTACTGCCTTGAGCTTTTTCATTCACACAACCTCCGGTTTTTCTGATATGTATATATATTATTTCTTATTCTTCCAAATGACAAGAAAAAAAGCCGCAAATGCGGCTGATTTATATGAATTTATACTAAAAACACGGCGGCTATTGTAGTTATTATAAGCCCTATTACTACAGGCTTCAGATTGCGGCGGGCCAATTCGAAGGGATCGACTCCGCATATTGCTGCCGCAGGGATTACCGCCCAAGGTATCAGAGTGCCTCCCCCTACCCAGATGGCTGCAACCTGGCCTAAGGCTGTAAGCGTCGCCGCTCCTGTGCCTAAGGCTATAGAAAATAGCTTTGCAATAGACCCGACTAGGGATATGCCTGAAAATCCTGAACCGTCAAGTCCTGTAATTGCGCCGACGACTGTGGCTGTAACAGCTCCGATTCCCCGGTTCAGCGGCACTGCGCCTGCCAAGGCAACACCCAGGTCATTTACAAGCCCGTTTGAGCCTTCCGGAAGCACCTTGCCGAATATATCGATTATAGCCGAATCGCCCAAGTAGAAAAATGCTGCAATAGGAATAACCGGCCCGAACACCCTGAAGCCGAACTGCAATCCTTCTATTAAATGCTCTGTAATTTTGCCCAGAGGATCTGCACTATAAGCAAAGAAGGATACAATTATCAATATCAGTACCGATGTTCCGCCAATCAGTGCCGTTGCATCCCCGCCTTGAAGCTTTAAAATGAACATCATCAATATATCTACGGCAAACAGTACGGGTACCATCGCAGCAAGAAGTTTTTTTACAACAGGAGGTATTTCTTTCATACTTGCCTTACCGTCGTTGATTTGCACAATCATGCTTTTTCTCATGTTTTCATCTTCAACCTTCAATGCTCCGGACTTCAAGTCCTTTCGAAGTATCCAGAATGCAGAGATGGTTGTGACTACACCCATAATTATCACCAATGGCACACTGGCCGCTACCACATCGATCACAGGTATCCCGGCACCATCGGCAGTTAATTTCGGCGCTCCCTGGATAATAAAGTCTCCTGATAATGCTATGCCGTGGCCGAAAAGGTTCATAGCCACAGCTACGCCCATGGCGGGAAGCTTTGCTTTAAGTGCGACCGGCAGAAGTACTGCCCCCATCAGCGCAACAGCAGGAGAGGGCCAGAAGAACCAGGAAATGATCATCATCAGTATGCCTATAACCCAGTATGCCAGGGCCGGAGTACGTATCAGCCTTGTAAATGGGTATACCATAGCTTCATTAATACCTGTTTTCATCAATACTTTACTCATTCCGTAAATAATCGAAATAATCAATATTGTCCCCAATAGTTCCTTAATAGCGTATGCAAAACTGTTAAAGACCCCGGTTACCGAATGAGTGATTGTGGAGGTTGCTATAAACCCCAGAACGAGAATTCCGGCAACACAGATGAAGCTGGTATCCTTCCTCATTACAATGAAGGCAATTACCAGCAGAATGAAGATCAAGTACACCCAATGCAGTGTTGTAAGTGTAATCCCCATTGAGCCTCCTCCTTATAAAAGAATGTAATTACTACACAATATGCAGAGGCATCAATAAGGGAGCTAAATTCCTCGTAAAATAAGAAGAATGCGGCGCGAGGACATGGGGACGTTTCTCCCGGGGACATGGGGACGTTTCCCCTGTCCCGCTTTCAGTGGGACACGCGAAACGTCCCCGTGTCCCCGCGTCCCCGTGTCCCCATGTCTTCTTATACCTTTTTAATAGCAATAGAAGCTTTCTATCTGCCTAAGGTCAACTCCGAAGTATACCCACCTGCGTCCCGTCCACCTCCAGCCTGAAATTGAGCGTCTGCCCACAAATGTCAGCCATATCCAGAATTCCCTGCCATTTCTGAGCCGTAAGTAAACAAAACTGAATCTGCATCTTCTTATTGACCCGGGATCAACTGCCAGAACTCCTATCCCCTGCGATCCTCCAAGCTGCGGTGTCACAGAAGGCGGCGGTCCTGAAGGAGGGCCTCCCGAAGAGCCCGGCCCTACACCCGGCGGTTGAAATTGCGGTCCCATAGGCCCGAAGAACGGCGGCCGCTGCCTGTTAAACGGGCAGCTCTCACAGAGTTCATAATCCAGTTCAATATCTTCTTTTTCGTCATCATACATAAATAACTCACTCCCATACACATTTGCTATCAGTATATGCATGGGGCAAGTCCATGGTTCGGGGAAAGAATAAGCCAAGCTGCAGTCCATTATTTTATCTGATCATAACAAGATATCAATGAGGGTTCCAACAAGACGGGAGATATGCTGCCTCATTATTTTCTGGAAGCCAATATATCATTTTCAATTTTATGCAGTTTCTTCATTTCATTCTCGCTTAATTTGGATAATATCTCTCCCCTGTACTTAGCCGCCAGCAGGTGCCTCTCCATAATATCCTTTTCGGCCGCTTCAGCCCAATACAGCTTTTTTCTCTTGTAAAAAAGATCATAATCTACTATTCTGGTGCCATCTTCCAGGTATTCCAAACCTAATAGCATCTTTTTTATATATACCGGATCATAGAAGGTAAAGAACCTTACCCTGTATATTTCAATTGCCAGCATAGGCCTCGGATAGTCTTTCCCCCAGGATGCTCCCAGTATAATTCCAATCTCCAGTGATTCCATTATATTAAGGAGTCTATTGTAATGAAGGTCATATTCCCCATATTTGTCATATATCCTGATTTCAAGCTCATACCAGTCCTTGTTCCCTATACCGTTGTTCAGATATTTTAATGCGCGGGATCTGAGGCTTCGTATGAGAGGCCTGTATTTTTCATTAATAAGCAGAGCCTTTTCATAAACATCCTTCTTGCAACTTATGTTTCTATGCAGGGGTTTTTCTGTAACAACCACCAGAGTTCCATTTTCATCACTGGATTTAATAATATCCAATGGATTTCCCACAATACATTGGTAGTCCCCGCTTATATCCCTTACTACCCTTTCCAGGTCCCCCATTGCTCTTAATATTATTATTCTCGTTGCAATACGGGACCTGCTTACAAGGTCTATCTTTTTATCGTTCAACATATTGCAAAGTATTACATCCGGTTCTTCATTAATTACAATCCCGTTATCTGCTTCAAAAAAATCAACTGCTTCTGTTATATTGTCAATGATAAAAACAATTGTATGGTCTTCCCCTGCATTTTCAAATGCGTCATTTGTATAATAAGCTTCTGTGCCCTTCTCTTGAATAAAGTAGTTTCTTAATTCTTCTTTTCTGCTGCTCTCAAAAAGTAATATTTTGGGTCCCCCTCTAACCAGACTAAGCATAAATAAACCTCCCTCAATATTATTTTTACAGCCCTACCTTCCTTCTTCCCAACCTTGCGTCATCTGTGCATGAAGGATAATACAGCGTCGTGTATTCTTCCGACTTTAACCCTATAATGCTTATATATGTTATCCCGTTAAAATACAGTTTGCCATCAATATACCCATTTTTAAGCGTCAAATCATGTCCGAACAGATTATATCGGGACGGGTTTTCTTGAATGCCTTTAGGAAAATGGCTGATCCTAAAACTCAATCCCTCCAGATTAATTGTCTCAGCTTCCATTATTATGCGGCTCCTTACAAAATGCTTATTGACAATATCAATATTGTCATGGTTGCCTAATGCCAATATAACTTCTGCTCCTGAAGACTCAAGAATTTCTGAAAGGGCCTTTACCCCCTTCTCATGCTCATGGATTAATGAAGGGTAAAACTCCAGCTTTATATTGTCCGTAAAATCTCCCGTATGCACTATATATGCAGGCTTAAGCCATTCAATAAGCCTCTTTAGCTCAGAATAAAAACAAAGAGGGGTATCTGAAATATGCATTAATTTTTTTTCTTCAGATTTCAACAGCTCTGAAGAAATTTGAAGCTTTTTGATTTTATTACCTAAAAGTTTCTTAAAACTTAACATTGTATACTCCTTATTTCAATGTGTAAATAATATTATTCCATCTATTCACGTATAAGTCAAACAAAAAGAATAGCTTGTTTGCTATTCCTAAATATATTCTTAATATTAAATCTTTGGCAGATTTATTCCGTAAAAAATCTCTGTGATTTCCCTGTCCAGCTTCTTCGATATATCCTTTTTCTCCTTTGGAGTCAAGTCATCTTCCTCTATCTCAAATAAATAGTTGTTCAAATCCAGATCCCTTATCCTCATTTTCGTATGGAATATGTTGGACTGGTATATGTTCATATCAATCAGGTCATACCTGTTTATAGTATCCTTGGCAATGAAGTTTTGTATTGAGTTTATTTTATGATCTATGAAGTGCTTTCGCCCTCCGACATCTCTTGTATAGCCCCTGACCCTGTAGTCGATTGTAATTATATCCGAATCGAAGCTTCCTATAAGATAATTCAATGCCTTAAGCGGAGAAATCGTCCCGCAGGTAGTCACATCTATATCAACTCTGAAAGTACTTATCTCATTCTGAGGATGGCTCTCGGGGTACGTGTGTACTGTCACGTGACTCTTGTCAAGGTGTCCCACAATATTCTCCCTGACCGGGGTTATTATTCCTCTGTTACAGGAAGGGTCAAGCACATAAAGAGGGACCTCTTCTTCCGAAATAAGCAGTGTAACACTTGCACCCTGAGGATCATAATCCTGTTTGGCTACATTCAGTACACTGGCACCTATCATTTCGGTAACATCACTGAGTATCTTTGTAAGCCTTGTAGAATTATACTGTTCATCAATATATTCAATATATTTCTTACGGTCTTCTCTAGATTTGGTATAGCAAATATCATAGATGTTAAAACTCAAAGATTTCGTAAGATTATTGAAGCCATAGAGCTTCAGCTTGCCATTTTCGGCTTTCATAAGCATCACACCCCATTTCCATTAATCTTATTAGCATTTATTTAAAATGCAAATCATAATCATATTAAGCCCTAAAAATGCAAATGTCAATGTTCCTTCTATTTTGTCAGATAAAATGTTTTACAGTAATTATTTCCCCGACTTTTCCAGTTCCTCCACCATTTTTATATGTTTCTTCGGTGAAAGCCCGTACATTCTTTTAAAGGCCCTTACGAAGCTTGAATAATCGCCAAAGCCGCATTCCGTACATGCTTCTGCTACTGATTTTCCTGACTTTATGAGTGTATTGGCCATCATCAGCCGCTTTTGAAGGATGTAGCTGTGAATGGTATAACCTGTCTGGCTTTTAAACTTATGCATCAAATGATACTTGCTCATATAGAATTTGGATGCCAGGCCTTCTATTGGCATATCCTCACAAATATTCTCGTTTATATGCCTTATTACTTCTCCTATGCTTTCGTCATAATCCCCGTCAGCCTTATGCTCTATGGAATCAGGCTCAAGATAAATTCTATTAAGATATACTATGAATTGAAGGAATAATGAGTTCTTAAGCACCTGACTTCCAAAACCGCCGCTCTTGCATTCCTCCTTCAGCTGAGAAAGAATATGTTTCCCCTGCCTGAGAAGCTTAGGATTCAGCCTCAGTATATTGCGCTTCTCTTTTGAGGCAATATCAAAGCATCTCAACAAATCACCCTCAGGACTTTTATACTTATGCAGAAAATTTGAATTGACCCATATTATCATCCTCTCATAAGTCCCGCTAGTGCCTACTATTGCTTTATGTATCTCGCTGCTGCCGATAAGAAGCATATCCCAGGGTTTAAGCTTGTACGCCCTGCCTTCTATCAGATACGTAACATTTCCCGACATGAAGATGATTATTTTGTTAAAATCATGAAAGTGCAATTCAAACTCCATAATTTTCCTGTCTTTTAAATGAAAAAACTCAAAATCCTTATTTAAATATCCCCTTCTGCTGCCCGAAACAACTGCCTGATCCTTCATGCTTTACCTCCAATTCGTTACCGAAGTTGCTGAGACTTTCGTTCTGCATACCCATTGCCTCAATAATATCGCAGGTTTTGCAAGTTATCAAGAATTATAAGCAATATTTATAGCAAAAATTTTGAATATAGCGAGGCACAGTTCATACTATTTTTTGAGAAGAGCGGGTTTTAACATGATATCACCGGCGGCTGCCGATGAGCATCCAAGTTTATGTAAAACCTCTTCTCAATGGTAAAAGCTGAACGTTTCGTAGGGTGTACGGTTGTTCAGCTTTGTGAGCTGCGTATATTTGATGAACAGATTGGCTTTTTGAGCAAGGGGCGAAATAATAGCATTCAGCCTTGCAATCTCTCCCTCTGATACACAAAGGCCACTTAGGGATTCGGATGCTGTTTTATGTGCCTTGATATGCGCGTTCTCTGCAGGATGACTGCAAACCTCAGATATGTCTGCTATTGTGCAATAGCCCTTTTTGCTATATAAGTCCTTCAATAATTATGGTGGCCCCTATTGCCAGCACTTGCACCACATTAATAATCAGAAAGTTCTTAACGGACAATACAAAGGTATCCTTCTTGGTCTGCCTTTCATAAAAACTTTTTATATTTCTGTTTACAGGAAAAAATGTAAAAAGCGTAATGACTGTTGCCGCGGGGGTAACTCCCAGAACAAGCAGCAGCAGCAAATCTGCATAGCTGATGTAGTATAAGGCTTTAAATACCCATAAAGCCTTTTCCTTTCCTATATATATGGGCAGAGTATAACGTCTGTTTTCGATATCGTCTTCAATATCGCATATGTTGTTTGCCAGCATGATATTGGCAATGCCGTTTACTGCAGGTAATGACAGAAGAAATATATATATTCCTTCAGTCAGGTTGAAGCTTATTCCCACCATGCTGCCGGAATATGTCAGACCAGCAATACCCGTGTCATATACATGTACATATATTGATATGAAAGTAATTACAAACCCCATGAACAACCCGGAAAACACCTCTCCAAAGGGTGTCCGGGAAATCGGTATCGGTCCGAAGGAATACAGAATTCCTACTGCAAAGGACAAAACCCCCAGCAGCAGAATAACGGGAGATGTATTAAGAAAAAGCATAAGGCCGAAAACAGAGGCAACAGTCAGCAAAGCGGTTATTGTTAGTTTTACAGTTGATTCTTTCAAATTGTATTTTACTATGGCATTATGACTTTCGTAATTAAAGCCCTGGGTCTTGTTCGCTCTCTTGTAATCATAGTAATTGTTAATTGCTGTAGTTGCCATATCAAAGGATAGCAATGATATGAACATTATTATGAAGTTCCTGGGATTAAAGATTCCAAAGTGATAAACTGTATATAAGGTTCCCAATGCAAAGGGTATTACGCTTGCAACTTTTGTCTGTATTTCAACCAGTTTGAGAAAACTCTTCAAAGACATTGCAATTCTCCTTTTTGACAGTATAACTATTGGTCTTCTGCTTTTCTGTCTTCCTTTTTGCTGCGAACCCTGTCGTACAAGAATTTTAAATCCTCATCAATGAATCTGTGCTTAGTCTCCTTCAGGTTATATTTGAAAAGCTTAAAGGAAGACTGAACAAAATATCCGGCTGTAATTGCCATAATTGCAGTTCCTATTCCCACAGAACCTCCAAGGATATATCCTGCGGCCAGTGCGGTTATTTCGATGCTGTTTCTTATGAACCTGACGGACTTGCCGGTCTTTTTTGTCAGCGCCACCATCAGACCGTCCCTTGGGCCGGAGCCCAATCCGACGCTTATGTAGAAATAGCTGGCTATTCCGATAACGAACATGCCCAGAAGCATCATTGCAAATCTTAGTATTACTGACTGAAATACCGGAATCAGGTGATTCAGCATTAGTATATCCATGAACAATCCAATGAATAGCATGTTGAACAGTGTTCCCCATCCGAGCCTTTCTCCAAGCAGACTGTCAAGTCCTACAAGGACCATCCCGACATATATGCTTGCCTGACCCATTGTAATTCCGGTTTTTATTGACAATCCCTGATGAAATATCTCCCAAGGTGCCAAACCCAGATTGGCATTGATTGTCATAACAATCCCCAAACCATACAAAAACAACCCAAAGAACAATTTTGCCATACGTTTTATGATTTCTTTCATTTCTGTCTATCTCCTTCTACGATTCGCTTTCCCTTAAATCCCTCCGGATTATTCTTATGCCACTTCCATGCAGTTGCTATAATTTCATCGATGCTATTGTACCTGGGCTGCCATCCCATCTCATCCCCGGCCTTTTTTGCGGAGGCTATCAGTGTGGAAGGGTCTCCTGCCCTTCTGGGGCATATTACTGCCGGTATCGGGTGATTGGTCACCCTTCTTGCTGCCTCGACAATTTCCTTAACTGAGAAGCCTTCACCGTTTCCGAGGTTATAAACAGTGCTTGCAGCTCCGCCTCTCAAGCGGTCAAGAGCCATGATATGCGCATTTGTCAAATCCGTTACATGTATATAATCCCTTATACAGGTACCGTCATAAGTATCATAATCATCACCGAATATTGAGATGCTTTCCCGCTTCCCAAGGGGAACCTGAAGTATAAGCGGAATCAGATGTGTCTCAGGGCAGTGGTCCTCGCCGATTCTTCCGCTTTCATGGGCTCCGGCTACGTTAAAGTACCTGAGGGCTATATACTTTATACCATGGGCAATATCCGCCCACTTCATCATTTTTTCCATTACAAGCTTGGTTTCCCCATAGGCATTAGTTGGTTCAGTCCTGTCCGTCTCCAGAATGGGAATGCTCTCCGGCTCGCCGTAGGTAGCTGCAGAGGATGAAAATACTATTCTGTTCACATTATGCCTGT
>JAKJBU010000055.1 GCA_022706825.1 Bacillota bacterium | reverse complement strand
CAACCAGAGTAGGAAAGGGTCCTTTCCCCACGGAGCTTTTTGATGAGACAGGAGAATATATCAGGACTACGGGCAAGGAATTCGGCACTGTAACAGGAAGGCCAAGGAGATGCGGATGGTTTGACGCTGTGATAGTCAGATACGCTGCGAGAATCAGCGGACTTACAGGTATTGCCATAACCAAGCTTGATACACTGTCAAATATTCCGACTATTAAAATGTGCGTAGGCTATAGGCTGGATGGAAAAATAATCAGGGATTTTCCTGCAAGCTTGGAGGATCTGGAAAATTGTGAGCCGATATATGAAGAATTTGAAGGCTGGGGAGATATCGGTGATATTACCCAATACAACAAGCTGCCCACAAGTGTCCTGCGCTATCTGGAAAGAATCGAAGAAATCTGCGGAACAAGGATATCAATTATCTCTGTAGGGCCAAAGAGAAATCAGACAATAATGATTGATAAGTTTTAGATACATATGTGATATAATTGAAACAACAGATGCAGAAAATGTATATTGACAAATTGATTCTGACATTGTAGAATGTATAAATGTGAGCCGCAAAAATTGCTCACATCGTGACTCACTAGCTCAGTCGGTAGAGCACATGACTTTTAATCATGGTGTCCGGAGTTCGATTCTCCGGTGAGTCACCATTAATGGCCCGTTGGTCAAGCGGTCAAGACATCGCCCTTTCACGGCGGTAACGGGGGTTCGATTCCCCCACGGGTCACCATAAAATGGGGGCATAGCTCAGCTGGGAGAGCATCTGCCTTACAAGCAGAGGGTCATAGGTTCGAGCCCTATTGTCCCCACCAACTTTTTAATTTTGCTTCGCAAAATTAAAAAGACCAACATTCATTGATTAAAGCCGTAGCATTTGCGGAGGCAACATAATCAAACTACTTCGCGGAAAAAGACTAACATTCCTTGATTTAATGCGTAGCACATGCGGAGCAATTTATGACCCGCAGAGCGCAAAATTAAAAAGACCAACATTCATTGATTAAAGCCGTAGCATTTGCGGAGGCAACATAATCAAACTACTTCGCGGAAAAAGACTAACATTCCTTGATTTAATGCGTAACACATGCGGAGCAATTTATGACCCGCAGAGAATCAAAGTAAAAAGAGCGACATTCATTGATTTAAGCCGTAGCATTTGCGGAGGCAAATACTGGCCCAGTAGTTCAGTTGGTTAGAATGCCAGCCTGTCACGCTGGAGGTCGACGGTTCGAGCCCGTTCTGGGTCGCCATATGCTGGTGTAGCTCAATAGGCAGAGCAGCTGACTTGTAATCAGCAGGTTGATGGTTCAATTCCGTTCACCAGCTCCATAAGAAATTTTAAGGGGTTCGTAAAACTATTTAAGATAATAAATAGTTAGCGATACCCCTTTTCTTATTGATTGTTTTTGTATATAATATAATTAGACATTTATCTAAATATCTAATTATATTAATAAAAGAGGCGATGAAATTGTCCATACTCAATATGCCGTTTAAAGCCCTGTCTGATCCAAGCAGGCGAAAAATAATCCAGATGCTGAAGGGAAAAGATATGACTGCCGGAGAAATAGCTGACAATTTTCAAATGTCAAAACCCAGCATATCTCATCATCTTAGCATTCTGAAGCAGGCTGATCTGGTTACAGACGAAAGGAGAGGCCAGAATATTTACTATTCATTGAATACTACGGTGTTTCAGGAAGTGGTCAATTGGTTTTTTAACATGACAGATAGAAGCGGAGGGTTTGAAAATGAAAAAGATTGATTTAAACATTAAAAAAGAACTGCCGATCATACTCATAATTGTCTTGATGTTTGCAGCAAGTATATACTTTTATCCCCAATTACCGGATAAAATCCCTACACATTGGAATTTTAAAGGAGAAATAGACGGGTACTCGGGAAAGCTGACGGGAGCATTCCTTATGCCCGTAATGAATATAATAATGTACGGGCTCTTTATATTTATACCTGCTATTGATCCCAAAAAGGAAAACTATAAATTATTTGAAAGCACCTATATATATTTCAGATACCTTTTCCACATCTTCTTTTTGGGTATACACGGCCTGATCATAGCATCAGCCCTGGGCTACAATGTTGATACGGGAAGGCTGGTTACTTTGGCAGTTTCACTGCTGCTCATGCTCATGGGCAATGTGATGGGAAGGCTGAAGCACAATTACTTTGTCGGTATAAAAACCCCCTGGACCTTGGCTAATGAAGAGGTATGGAGAAAAACCCACAGGCTTGGGGCTATCCTTTGGACAGCCGGCGGTTTGGCAGGAGTGATCATGTCACTGCTTAGGCTGAGTATGGGATGGGCATTTATAGCAGTAATTGCGGTTATGACTTTTATACCCATAGTGTATTCATATGTAATATACAGCAAATTCAAGAAATAAGAAACAACTTTGCATTATGCAGCCTTCGGTTATTTTGATTTGCACTTGATATTTATACTGCTATGTTTAATAATAAAGATAATAAAATGCTGTAATCCATAAAATAATATAATATGCTATTAATAATACAAGGAGGAGAGTCAACATGAAAATCGTAGTACTTGACGGATATACATTAAACCCCGGGGATTTAAGCTGGGACGGACTTGAAAAACTTGGGGAAATAACGGTATATGACCGCGTATCATATGATGAAAAAGATGAAGATATGGTAGCGGAAAGCGTTGGCGATGCAGAAATTGTTTTTACTAACAAGACTCCTGTTACAAGAAGGGCAATGAAGAAAATGCCCAACTTAAGATTTATCGGAGTATTGGCAACAGGATATAATATTGTTGATGTGGTTGCCGCCAAGGAAAAGGGAGTAGTTGTTACAAATATTCCAACCTATGGTACGGATTCAGTAGGTCAGTTTGCAATTGCGTTGCTTCTTGAAATGTGCCATCATGTCGGTGCACACAGCGACTCGGTATTAAGGGGAGAGTGGGCAAATAACCCTGATTGGTGCTACTGGAACTTTCCTTTAATCGAACTGGCCGGGAAAACAATGGGTATAATAGGATATGGGAGAATCGGCCAGACAACGGGCAGGATTGCCCAGGCATTGGGCATGAGGGTTATTGCAGCTGATTCGTATAAGAATCCCGCATTAGAGAGTGATACAATGAAATATGTCGAACTTGATGAGCTGTTTGCCAAATCTGATGTGATTGCTTTGCACTGTCCGTTGTTTGAAAGTACGAAGGGAATAATAAACAGGGAAAATATTGCAAAGATGAAGGATGGAGTTATGATTATAAATAACTCAAGAGGCCCGTTGATTGTTGAAGAAGACCTTGCAGAAGCTTTAAACAGCGGCAAAGTAGCCGGAGCGGCTGTGGATGTTGTCATGACTGAGCCGATAAAGCCTGATAATCCATTGTTAAAGGCAAAGAACTGCATTATAACTCCTCATATTTCATGGGCACCAAAAGAGTCAAGGAAACGTCTGATGGATATTGCAGTAAACAATCTGGAGAAATTCCTAGCAGGTACACCGGTAAACGTAGTTAATCCCTGAGGATAATGAAGGGGTCATAAGCATAACAGAACCGCACTGCACTAATAGTGCCAAGTGCGGTTTTTTTATTGTATAGGAAAGTATACTTTCCTATACAATGGGGGATGCAAGGGGGAGAAGCCCCCTGCCGTTGAAGGAGGGTGCTCAGGATGCTTGCATCCGTCGAAGGGAACCATAGGGTTCCCTAGCGAAAAAAAGGCGTCGTGAGACGCGGTTTTTTTGCAGGAATCAAAGGCTGAAATCAAATAAGCTTGTGCATCTTAAGCCTTATATCTTCCCCAAGGAATTCAAGGGTGTCGAAGCATCCGAATATCCTTGAAGTAATCCTGTCTGAATAAATTTTTGTGAATTCATCTATGTCAAGGTTTGTAGAGATTATCATCTTTTTATTGTTTTGTATTCTCTTGTTCAATATACTGTAAAGCACCAGGCTTGAAAACTGCGTGGAAAGTTCTGTGCCCAAGTCGTCAATAATAAGAAGGTCGCAATTATATATTTCATCCAGGTACTGTTCGTTGATTTCCTCGTTTTCAAAATCAAATTTATATTTTCTCACGATATCTATAAGATCCGACACTGTCTTGTATATTACGCTTTTTCCCACATCCAGCAAATCCTTGGCTATGGAGCTGCACAGGAATGTTTTTCCCAGCCCCGGCCTTCCTATAAACAGCATATTAGTGTTGATATCATCAAAATCTTTAACAAAATCCACACATTTTTTATAAATCAATTTCATGTTTTCCTTGGGTGATATATTGTCATCAATGATTTCATCGGAGTAATACTCCCATCTGAACTGTTCAAAATTCTCTTTTTTCATAATATCTCCAAGATCTGACTGCACATACAGATGATTAATTTCTTTTTGTATGTAGCAGCTGCATTTTTTATTATCTGCAAATCCGGTATCCTTGCAGGTATTACAGTTATATTTCATATTCAGGTAGTCCTTGGGGTAGTTGTTGGAGGTAAGGATCTCAGCCTTTTCGATTTTTAAATCCAACTGCCGGTTTTGCAGCTCTCTGACAAGAATATCACTGTTCTCAGGCTTGCTGAGTATTGTTTTTGTTATATCGATACCGAGTTTTATCAATTCCTCATCTATTTCCTTGAGCCTGGGAATTTTAGAGTACAGCAAGCTCTTACGGTATTCCAGCTCATTTTTGTTTTTTTCCCGTATTCTTTCATATTCTTCTGCTATACTGTAAGCTCTATTCACTTAATTCACCCCGTCCCTTTTTTATCAATTTCTCTTTCAGGAGCTTGGTATCATATGTACGGTTGGCAAAATTGTTGAAAGTTCTCTTTTCGGGCTTTGAATTCCTGCCGGCCTTTGAAGGGTTCTTAACCAGGTAAGCCTCCACCTCGGGCATGGTGGAAAGGCCCTTCCCGTGCCAGTCGGTCAATATCCTGTCAATATAGCTGAAGGATGGTTTCAGGGTGCTTGCTGTCAACTCGCAGGCTTTAAGCACTATATCCTCGCTGTATTCAAAGATATAGAACCACTTCTGCAGCATTTCCTCTTCGGCTGAGGTAGGCTGCCGGCCAATCCTTAAGAAGCTGAGCACTTTGTTGTACTTCTGCCATTTTTCCTTATAACGCGAATTATATTGCTTAGCCTTGTCCACAGAGTCTATTCCGGCGTCAAACCAATTTTTTGCCACCTGCTTGAGGTACGACATCTCTTTCTTATCCCTTGATACGCATTCCTCCACCAGCATTTTAATAACATCGGGAGGAAAGTTATAGTCATCCATCCAATCAAGGAATACAAAAAGCTCATTTGGCGACAATTCTCTTCCGAACAGCTTCCTGAAGGAATCAAACATAGCCCTTACATCCTGATTGCCCCGGGCATTTATTATGCGCTCAGGACTATATTTGCCAGCACTCGGCTTTTCTTCCTTTATATTCAGCATGACTTCCTTGATACTGAGATATTCAACCGTAAAGCCGCTTTCAGCATCATCCGGGGAATAGGGATACAGCTTGATTATATCTTGCTCCGACCAGTACCTCCAAGCAGCATGCACCTCATCCCTGGTAATACCGAGGGTCTTTGCCACGGTATCGGTGGAAAGCATATTGTTTACATAACTTTGAGAATACTTGAGCCCCAACAGGTATACCTTGACATAATCTGCCGGTGCAAAGGGCATGTAATGGCTTATGAAAAGGTTCTCAACAATGGTTTGCCCAAGATCTTCGTTATTTGATTTTATTCTGAACAGGTTCATAATAAGCACTCCTTGGAACTATTTAAGCGTATATCATAATTATACCACATATGACATATTTATATGTTGGTTATGGTACTGCTTGTACAAAAAAAGTGAATAAAAAGGGCAGCTTTGAATACTAATAATTACAAGCGCTTACACAGTAGATGGTAAAGAATGGACGTAAACATAAAAATTTGAATATTCTCTGTTTTTATTGTAGAATAGTTCTATGCAGACTATATGTCTTGTGCCAGATACATATAGCTGACAAAACCGTAATTACTGCTGAAGGAGGCGAATAGATGGAGGGAAGTAAGTTAAAGGAAGCAGCAGCACGGTACTGGAACAAGATTTCTGGCGGAATTGAAAATATTAAAAAGCATATTAAAAATATAATTAAAAAGATAGCAAATAACGGAGCTAATTCATTAAATAAACATACATATTCCAGAAAAATTGTGAACAAAAGAAGGTTTGCCATAGCCTGCGGATTGATTGCACTCCTGGTATTTGCCTCGATTTTTGTCTATGCTTCAGGGAAAGCGTACACCGTGAAGGTGAATGGAGTTGAAATCTGTAAAGTTAAAAACCCAAAGACGGTCGAAAGCGCATTAAATATTTTGAAGCAGAAATACCAGGAAAAGGCTGATTCCGAAATAAGCTTCACCAGCGAAGTTACATATGAAAAAACAAGAGCATCAAGCAAGGAAATACTTAAGGACGATGCATTGGTTGAAGTATTGGGCAAGAATGTTGAATTCAAGGTTCAGGGGTGCAGCTTATATGCAGACGGTAATATTATTGCAATTCTGAAGACAAAGGAAAAGGCCGAGGAGCTTTTGAAGGAGATTCAGGACAGGAGCCTGGCGGGAGCAGACAGGTCAAAGCTCAAGGAAATTGGTTTTGCGGAAAAGGTAGAGCTTAGGGATGAGTTTATAGATGCTTCGGAAATAGCTGATAAAGACGAGATAATAGATTTTATTATAAAGGGGACCAACGAAATCAGGATCCATGAGGTAAAGTCCGGCGAAAGCTTCTGGTCCATATCACGAAAGTACAATATGTCTCTTCTGGATTTGGAAAAGGCCAATCCGGGAGTTAATCCCGAAAGGATTCAGATCGGCCAGAAGATAAACCTGATTGTTCCCAAGCCGCTTATCAGCGTAAAGACGGTGGAAACCATCACATTTATTGAGAAGGCGGAATTTGATCAGAAGGTGGAATTCAGCAGCTCATTATATAAGGATGAGACTAGTATAAGGGTCAAAGGCATATATGGTGAAAAAGAAGTTGTTGCCGATGTTACAAAGGTTAACGGCATTGAGACCGGAAGGACGATTCTCAGTGAGAAAATGCTCAAAGAGCCCAAAACACAGATAATCGTTAAAGGGACCAAAGAGCCGCCGCCCAAGAAGGGAACAGGAACGTTCTCATATCCGGCCAGGGGAAGCATAACATCAAGATATGGAATGCGATGGGGCAGAAGGCATACAGGTATAGATATCGGAGCACCTTATGGTTCTGATGTAAAAGCTTCGGATGGAGGAGAAGTGACCTTTGTCGGTTATCAAGGCGGATACGGCAAGCTTATAATAATAGATCACGGTGCCAATTTTGTATCATACTACGGACATCTCAGCAAGTACAGTGTAAAGGTCGGACAGAAGGTTTACAAGGGCCAGAAGATAGGCGAGGTTGGCAGCTCGGGAAACAGCACGGGGCCTCATGTACATTTTGAGATACGCAAGAACGGCGTCATACAGAATCCGGCAAACTATTTAAAGTAATATGAAGTATATATAAAAAGATTGAGGGATTAAAATTAAAATTTGAATTCCCCAATCTTTTTTATTTCAATAATACCGGCTCCCTGAGCGGTCTTAAGCTCATTCAGTGAGATGCAGAATCTCTTAAGCAGGCTTTTAATATCTGAAGGCGGCAGGTTAGGCTTTTTCTGATACAGAAGCACTGCGGCAGCGGCAGTCATGCTTGCCGCAGCAGAGGTCCCGCTTAGTTGAGTGTATTGCTGCCCTGAAAGCTTTGACTGGTATGACGATTTACTTCCCGGTATGTAATCGGTATCGGCATTAAGGGTTGCTATCTTATATCCGGGCATAACTGCATCAGGTTTGTCAAACTTGCCATCCACAGGACCGCGGCCGCTGAAGGGTGCAACTCTTGAAGAAGATCCGGAAACAGTACATGCTCCTGTTGTGAAGGCGGAACCGCAAATTCCGGGAGAAGTTATACTGGCCTCATGAGGGCCCAGGTTTCCGGCACAGGTGCAGATAAATAGGCCGTTGTTCCAAAGGGCCTCCGATGCCAGGCTCAGGATATCGAAATGCCTGCTTGTGCAGCAGCAGCCAAAGGGAAGCACAAGGACCTTGATGTTGTATTTTTCCTTTATACTGTATATCCACTGCATTGCAGCCAATATATCCGAGAAGCATCCATAGCCCAAGCTGTTGAAGGCCTTTGCACATACAATATTGCAGTCATAAGCTGCTGCCTTGAACTTTCCGTCAATAGAGGCTCCAAAGGCCGCTCCTATACAGGCGGTGCCATGGCCGTTATCATCATAAGGCTCATTGATTTCATTAATATAATCCTTAAAGGCTGTGATTCTGTTCCGGGGTCTTGTCAGGTCCGGGTGGGGATACACGCCGGAATCAATAAAGGCGGCAGTTATGCCTTTTCCGCTCAAATGAACAGAGGCTGCTTCGGGGCTTTCAAGGGCCTTATCCCCGCTTTCAGTGCCGCCCATAAGTTTTGCAGTACCGTCAAAATATATTTTTGCAATTTCGACAAAACTACTGACAGAATCAAAATTACCGATACTTATTTTACCGGTGACTGCATTTAGAAAGGGAATATGGTATTTTATCCTGAGACCCTTCCGCTTCAGTACCGATTCGGTTTTCGGATCAAGAGGCCTTTTGAAAGTTATAATAACAGGTATAGTTTTAACCTTTTTGATGGAAATATATCTTTTTACTGCCGGATCAACCTTTTTAAAACTTTTTAAACATAAGGAAATTGAAATCATGGTTATCCCCCGGTATTATTGATTTATCAATAGCAAAAGCCTAATTTCATAATATGCTGTTGAAAAAAATTGGTGAATGGTATATAAATATTTATAGTAAAGGAGTGTTGCTCATGGCTTTAATAGATTTTAAATGCATCAAGTGCGGTGAAAAATTTGAAGAGATTGTAAAGCTATCGGACAGAGAGAACATAAAGTGTCCAAAATGCGGAAGCGAGGATATAAAACAGGTTTTTGAAGGAAAATGCTGCAGTGTGGGATCATCAAAAGGGGTTGGAGGCTGCAGCAGCGGAAGCTGCGGAGGCTGCAGCGGCTGCCATTAGAGTATCAGGGTATCAAAAAATACCAATGAAGTTAACATAAAATTTTGATATAATATATTTGATTCACTGATTTTCAGGAGTTATTGCTCTTGTTAGAAGGGATTAAGTATATGAAAAAAAGAATATCAAAACCGGCAATAGTACTAATATTAGCAGCAGTACTATTTTTTTTCACCGGCGATAAAGGCTTTATGGCTGTAAAAATGCAGGGATATGAAGCCCTCAAAGTATTTGCTCATATAAAAAGCAGTGAATTCACCCCTGAGTTCAATATATATGAGACGGAGCATTTCATCATTAAGTATACCGATAAAGATGAGGATACAGTAAGAGACATAGCGGGAATTTTTGAAAAGAGCTATAAAGTAGAAGGAATACACTACGGTTTTTATTCAAAGGATAAAACCATAGTGTTTGTGTACAATGATCAGGAAAGCATGTGGGATTATCAGCAGTCTGTCAAAGGACAAGCAGTTATGGGGCTTTACAATCTGGGTATTATTCACGTGCTGTCACCCAAAGCATATCTGGACAGCATGCAAATATATGCCAAGGATTATGAAGCGGACGGGCCGATACTTCATGAGTACGTACACAGGGTGATTGACTATAGAAGCGGAGGGAACGTAGAGCTGTGGCTTACGGAAGGACTTGCCCTTTATGAGGAGTATGATGTGGATGGGACAGAGTGGGCAAAGGGGTTTAGCTATGAAAGGCACTACACTGCCCATGAGCTTAGGGATGACTTTATGGAACTGGATGAAACACAGTCCTACAGGCAGTCCTTCGATATTGTATGGAGTCTTATTGAGCAGAGGGGAAGGAATAGCATAAACCTCATGCTGGACGAACTTAAATATGGAAGCACCCTGGATGAGGCTTTTATTAGAATATACGGAGAAGATCTGAATGAATATATTGATTCAGGTGCCTGGAAGAGGTAGAAAAAAAAGAGCGGTCGAAAAGACCGCCCAGACTGAAGACAAAGTATAAAATTTTCGAGAGAATCCTTGAAAACAAAAAGGATTCTCTTCTTTTATGTCGAATAT
>JAKJBU010000054.1 GCA_022706825.1 Bacillota bacterium | reverse complement strand
ACTGCAAGACACTGATAGACCAAGAGATAAGGCCAGTAATGCCCTACACCAGGCCAATGACTAAGACTGGATTTTTTAAGAAATATGAGTATATATATGATGAACATTATGATTGCTACATATGTCCCAATAACCAAATATTAAGTTACAGAACCACAAATAGAGAAGGCTATAAAGAATATAAATCGGACCCACAAATATGCAAAAACTGCCCTTACCTGAGCCAATGTACAAATAGCAAAGACTACACTAAGCAAATAACTCGTCATATATGGGCTCATTATGTGGAAGAGGCAGAACATCTGAGACACACTGATTTAAACAAAGAAATATATGCGCAGCGTAAAGAAACCATAGAAAGGGTCTTTGCGGATATGAAAGAGAAGCATGGCATGAGATGGACAACCCTACGAGGATTAAAAAGGGTGTCAGCGCAGGCGATGCTTGTTGCTGCATGTATGAATTTAAAAAAGATGGCAAATTGGATGTGGAGATCCGGCAAAACCGGACCCACTCCACACAATTTACTTCAAAAAGTATTCCATTTCATGAAAAAACACGGTTTCCGTTTCTGGCTGAAACCGTGTTTGTCTGCAAACTGCAAGGAGACCGGGTGATTCACCCGGTCTCCTTTTTTAACAACTTTTTCCAAAATCTCTTTACATCAGTAAAATTTGTGATATAATGTAATAAAATTATGTATTTTGTAATATCAGCTAATAAGCGATAACGGCAAACCTTAGGAAACTAAGGGACGCAAAACTAAAGGGCCTGAAAAATGGCAGCCAGCTACCGAAAGATTAGTTTTTTTATTTCGTTTTTTGTGTCAATAAATACATGCTGAGATGATAACTCTCGAACGATAATGGCAAACTTCGGGAAATCGAGGGACGCAAAGCTAAAGGGCCTGAAAAATGGCAGCCAGTTGCCGAAAGGGGTTGTTTTCAGTGAAATGGAACAAAATTATTTCAATACTGGTTATATGTATTATTCTGTTAAGCCCTGCAACTGCAGAGGCTGCTTCAGGAATAACCATTGATTCAAATAATTCAGGAGAGGGTATTGTCAGGGTAGCACATTCCGGAACTGATAAAAAAATTAAAGTTATGGTGGAAAAGGATTCAACAAAATATTATTATGACTTAAAAAAGGAAGAAGATTTTTTCCCTCTTCAGCTTGGAGAAGGAGACTATTCAGTTACAGTACTGGAGAATATTGAAGGTATAAAATACAAGGTAGTTGCCCGGAAAAGCTTCAAAGCAGAAATAAACGAAATGAACTCAGTATACCTGAAATCAACTCAGCCTATTGTGTGGAATTATGATATGGAGAGCATCAAACTTGCCAATTCCCTGGCACAGGGGGAGAAGGACAACTTAAAAGTTGTACAAGCCATATATGATTATATTGTGAATAATATAAGCTATGATTATAAAAAAGCGGACAAGCTTAGTTCGGACTATGCTCCCGAAATAGACACAATTTTAAGAGACGGAAAAGGAATATGCTATGATTATTCGGTATTATTTGCTGCAATGCTGAGAAGCAGGGGTATACCCGCAAAGATGGTAAAGGGTTACAGGGATGATATTGAAAAGTATCATGCATGGAATGAGGTTTACCTGGACGGCAGATGGAAGGTAATTGACGCAACATTTGGGGTTGTTGAAATCAAAGCTGGGACAAGCTGTCAAATGTTCCAGGATGAAGATAAGTATAGTAAACTGAGGGAGTACTAAAAGCCTGAAATCTTACGAAAGGAATCAGCCCGGGATTTTTGTCATATGACAAGGTTCCCGGGCTTTCCATGATATTATGCCTATTTGTTTCCCCCGCCGGGAGGCTTTTTTATTTCGCTCTCGCAATCCTGCTTCTCAATAATATTATTGATTGCTTCCATGGTCTCAAGCTGGTTGGACAGCTTCTCGGCCTCTTTCTCCCATTCTTTGGTAGTTCCTCCCCAACTGAATTTTTGAATTACCTCCGGTTTGATATGAAGCTTCTTGCCCATTTTTTTCACTTCCTTTATTGTATTTTTCTCATTTATTAATAAAAAAATTATTAAAGTGTAGTATAATAAATAATAATAAGGCGAGACACGGGAACTTAGCAGGGTGTCGAAGCATGCGGCAGCAATTATGCATTAATAATGTAAGGATGATGATATTGAATCTTACTCCCAGACTGAAAATTATAGCAGACAGTATACAAGGCTTTGAGACATTGGCGGATATCGGTTCGGACCACGCATATCTTCCTATATATTTAATAAAGAGCGGACGGGTAAAAAGCATTATTGCCACAGATGTGAACAGCGGCCCGGCAGAGATATCCAGGAAAAGGATCAAGAATCATGGACTGGAGCCGAAGATAAGCGTACGCGAAGGAAACGGCCTCCGGGCGATAAATCCTGGGGAAGCGGAGGTTATTGTTATTGCGGGCATGGGAGGAATTCTTATCGGAGATATTTTGGATAAGGGCATAGATGCGGCAAAAAGTGCCAAGCTTTTGATTCTCCAGCCGATGAGAGATTCGGAAAAGGTAAGGAAATGGCTTCTTGAACATGGTTTTCACATAATTGATGAGGAACTGGTAAAAGATCAGGATAAAATATATGAAGTCATATGGTCGCAGCCCGGAGAGGAAGCAGGGGAAGCAAAGGGGCTATTGCTTATAGGAGAAAAGATTATTGAAAAAAAGCATCCTCTTTTGGAGGAATTTATTTATAGAAAAGTAAAAGAATTGGAGAAAATAATGATTGCCCTGGAAGCTATGGATTCGGATAATTGCAGGGAGAGAGCCGAAGAATGCAGGGCAATGCTGGCTTATTACAGGGAGGTGGCTGAATGGGCACGATAAAATGTCAGACTATTGCGGGAATGCTGGATGAATTGGCACCAAGAAGCCTTGCTGAAAGCTGGGATAACGTGGGCCTGCTTGTAGGCGACGGAAGGAAGCGCGTCAGCCGAATCATGGTTTGCCTTGATGTTACGGAATGGGTAATAGAAGAAGCCGTAGATAATAATGTTGATATGATAATATCCCATCATCCCATGATATTCAGCGGAATAAAAAAAGTTAATACGGATACTGCCACAGGCAGGAAGCTTATAAGCCTTGTTAAGAACGATATATCCCTGTACTGTCTTCATACCAATTTTGATATTGTGTCAGGGGGGCTGAACGATATTTTTGCAAAGGAACTCGGATTTTCGCACTGGACAATTATTGAAGAGACATACAGGGAAAAGCTTTTCAAGTTGGTTGTCTATGTGCCTGCGGGACACGAGGACAGTGTTGCCGATGCGATGTGCCGTGCAGGCGCGGGTTTTATAGGCAAATACAGCGGCTGTACCTTCAGAAGCAAAGGGACCGGCACCTTTGAGCCTCAAGAGGGGGCAAAACCTTTTCTCGGCAGCATAGGAAGCTTTGAGAGAGTTGAGGAATTCAGAGTGGAGACAATAGTTCCCGAGAAGCTTTTGAGCAAAGCGGTCGGAGAGATGTTAAAGGCTCACCCCTATGAGGAAGCAGCTTATGATATATATGAGACAAAAAATGAAGGCCGTGTAATGGGGTTTGGGAGAATAGCCGAGCTGGAGAGGGAAACGACTCTTTCCATGTTTGCCGAAAATGTGAAAACCTTGCTGAATGCCGAAAACATTAGGTATGCAGGAGATCCGAACAGTAGTATCAGGAAGGTTGCGCTTCTAAACGGCTCGGGAAGCAAATTTATAAATTCTGCAAGGCTTGCCGGAGCGGATGTGCTGATAACCGGAGACCTGCAGTATCATAGCACTCTTGAAGCTCTGGAAATGGGCTTGTGTGTAATTGATGCAGGGCATTTCAGCACAGAGAAGATAATGATGAAGTATATTACTGAATTTTTAAAGAATAAATTCAGAGAGCTTAAGGTTGAAGCGGATGTTTTTGAATCATGCTCAAATACGGAAATTTTGAGAGTATTATAGGAATAGTCAGCTATTCCTATTTTTATTTTTTTAAAAGGAAAAAGGAGATGGTCTGATGAATTTGCCATTGCTTTATGAACTGCAGTATCTGAATAAGGAAATGAATGAAATCACCAGAAAGCTCAGAGAGCTTCAGGAAGACAAGGACATGAAAAAGTATAGGGAGGAGTATCAAAGGCTCAAAGAGGAATACCTCAAGGGTGAAGAAAGATTGAAGAAAAATACTTACCGGCAGGAAGTCAGGAATAATGAGATTAGAAATCTTGAGTACAACAAGAAATCATCGCTAGAAATCAAATTCAGCAAAGAAACAAACACAGTCAAAAAATTGGAAAACATTGAGAAACAACTTGAAAAGCTTGAAGAAAAAAAGCAGGCGGCAGAAAATGAAATAATAGAACTCATTAATGATGCGGATAATATTAATAAAGAACTTGCTGAGACAAAAAAGAAACTGGCATTTATTAAAAAGAAATTTTTGAATTGCAAAGAGGATGCCGACAAGGCGGCTGCCGGGTTAAAAGCACAAAAATCAGAGCTTCAGGCCAAAATTGACAGCATGATGAAATCCATTGATCAAGAAAGCCTTGAAATGTACAACAGACTGATAAAAACACATTCCGATCCGGTTGCCCTTGTTAAAAACCGCATCTGCAGCGGGTGCAAGATGGAAGTTCCCGCTATGGATTATGAAGCGCTGAAAGGCGGCAATCAGGAGCTGAAATGCCAAAGCTGCGGAAGGATTTTATTTTACAAAAAATCCTGATACTAAGTAAAGATATGGCATAACATCTTAATATATCATATTGACCGAATCTCCTTTCGGATATATAATAAATATCTGACGATAAAACATAAAATAATATTTTGAGTAAGCCAGATGATCGCGTGTGCAGTTATGCATACGAGGAAAGTCCGGGCTCCATAGGGCAGGGTGCCGGGTAATACCCGGTGGAGGCGACTCTAAGGCTAGTGCAACAGAGATATACCGCCATTGAGAGGTGGGAAGTGAGAGATGGGAAGTGGGACAGATTTATAGTCTCACCTCCCACATCTCACATCTCACTTCTCAATCGGTAAGGGTGGAAAGGCGAGGTAAGAGCTCACCAGCGGTTAGGTAACTAACCGGCTATGTAAACCCCACTTGGAGCAAGACCAAATAGAGAGACAGCCAAGGCTTTGCTTTGGCAGGAACGGCCCCTTCCGTCTCCGGGTAAGGTCGCTTGAGCTTGTTGGTGACAGCAAGCCTAGATAGATGATCATCCAATACAGAACCCGGCTTATAGACTTACTCATGATACATTAGCTCTGAGAAATCAGGGCTTTTATTTTTGCGATTATACTATATATAGTGATTGGAAGCTGAGTTTCAACAATATACAGGAAGTATTTGTAATTGAGCAAAAGATTGTATGGATATATATGGAAATACTATTGCTATTCGTCGATTAGTATACAAAGTACTTGCTATAAATTTGCACAAAAATTGCACATAGCATTAATAGCGAGCGGTAGTATTAATGTAGGAAATAGGTTGATACAATTATAAAAGACCCGATTTCGTGGTAAACACCATATGAACTGATTATCACACTTACTCAGTATATAGTAACTGCAATAATTCTCTTTTGTTGGAAACATGCATTTTGGAATATATGTTTCTGGCGTGTATTTTCATTGTGTTTTCGCTGATATGTAGTTTTTGAGCAATTTCGTTATTTGTGTACCCTTGGAGTAGAATCTCTGCTATCTGCATTTCCCTGGGTGTTAACGAGCTTGCACCCTCCAGATTGGTAAGCTTGTCAATTATGAATCGATTTTTGTTGTCTATTGTTTCCCCTGATATGTCGGTATTGAGCTTCCTGAAAAAATCTTCTTCAATTCTTTTACTCAGCCACGGAACTATTAAAAAAGATACAAAAATAACAATAAATGCATAGCTTGAGCATGCAAAATAGTAATTATCTGTCTCTTTTAAAATATAAATTCCTAGCACTCCACCACAGAATACGGCAAGTAAATTTGCAAAGAAAGCAAAACTGCAGATTTTTAGAGGCCGCCCATATATTGAAGCAAATTCTCCCAAAAACGTCCACCAAAACAAATGTAAGAGAACCCATCCCATTTGAAGCAGGGTTTCTGTCAAAAAATATCCCAATATTGAATTTTGCATAATTCCATAGGAAAGATATGCCATCCCCATAAGGGATGTCCCAAAGTATACATACTGCATCCTGGGAATTTTATTTGAAAAGCAATATAAAACAAGTAACACCAAGATATAGGGTAGCATTCCATAATAGGCTGATAATGAGCCATACAGTTCTTTATAGGATGGATATATAACATAAATGGCAATGCCTCCATTTAATTTGATTATAAACAGAAAGAGACACACTGTTAATATTAGCTTGGTAGGAAAAGGCTCTGATTCAAAATGAATTTCGATAGGATTATCAACTTTTAAGTTGTATGATGCCCAAAGACTTAAAGACAGTACCCCTGTCAATATAAATAGTATCGTATTAAACGTAAAATATTCCAATCCAATATTTATCAAATAATAGATGATGTTGCCAACTATAATTACAAGTGCCATTATTTTAATTTTCTTGTTTATAGGAATTTGCCGGGTGTAATAAGAACTCCATGTAATGATATATATAACACTGCAAATACCCATTATGCCTAGAGTAAAATACCACCAATGAGGTTTTGACAGAAAAATAATTAGTGTTCCAGTCAAGCATACAAATATGCAGAGAATCATAATTGTCTTTAAATGATTTTCCTTTGGATTATATATGAAAAAAACGAATAGGAAGAGCACCGGTACAAATGTGTATATTAGACTCAGAGGCTCTACAGATGTATTAGCTGCAGCCGAAATTGCCCTTAAAACAGGCCCATTATAGGGAAAGGACAATAGCCAGCCCAGAAACGCACCATATGATATTACGATCCACCAATAGCTTTTTTTCATTGTATATCTCCCGATAAATATTTATATATCCACATACTACTATTCTTTAAATATTCAGCAAATTCCTTCATAATTGCGGATAAAAAAACAGTCCTTTGTGGACTGTTTAGGAAGGTAGCTATTATTTAGCGGATTCACCATTGGTCTGCGAAGCTGTCTCCGATTTCAGTTTTCCTATCCAGGTATAATCATTCGCTGTACTTGACTTGTAGCGTAATCCCAGAAAGAGCAGATTCCCGTTTATTTCCTTGATATCAAGTATCCCATAATTTTCTTCCCAACCAGATGTAATAAGATTGTATCCAGCATCTTTGCCGCTCAAATCTATTTCTTTTATATATGCCTGATACTTTTCATTAGGATCAAACCTTGACATCATCCACTTGTCTCGAGGCTTGTATTGTCCAAAAGCTACAATGTCCCCATTACTTAATGCTTCAATTCCATAAATTTTAATTTCATAGGGGTATTTTTTATAGTCTATATGGTTTATTCCATAAAACTCATTCTGCCAGATACTTTTGAACTGATAATCATATTTTGTAATCTGATATTTCACATTGCTTCGGCTGTAAGTTATATTGCCCGATTTATAGCTTGCATCTTCAACTGTCTGTGTCAACATAACAAACCCACCGTCATTTGTCATTGAAATGCAGTTTTTAGCAGATGGATTCCTCGGATTGTTCACCAAGAGACCTGCATCAAGCAGCTTTTCACCCAATATATTGCCGTTAGAATCGATTCTTATTAAATAAATCTGATTACCGGACCTCCCCACCAGAATCAGGGAATTATCATGAGCCTTTACAATATCCAGTAACCATTGGCTTGTGTCACTTCCAATTACCTTCTCCCATATCAGCTTACCCTTAAGGTCTATCTTGAAAAACCAGACATTACTGGACCAAGCGTCAGCTGCCTTAACTGCTTTTGAGCCTCCCGCAGTACCGACGAAAATGTATCCGTCCTCGACCTCAGCCCAACTGTTTATATTGCTTGCTGGACCAGCACCGGGAAGCGGCAGTTTCAAATCATCCTGCAAGCATATTGAAAACAATTGTTTCATATTTGCATCGATTTTGTCTATGTATGATTTTTCCTTAGTATATCTCTTAGAGCTTGGAGGCATTGATACTTTAGAGGACTGACGTTGTCTTATAAAACCCCCATCGGAGGTTGGTCTGTATTCCGAAGTAAAGTCAGTGTTGATATAGTCAGCTGCCTCATCCCACTTGCTTATAGCATCAAAGTCCTTGGAAGAATTGAATCTGTATATTTTATGCTGTGTCAATGTGCTTATAGTTTTCTTGCTGTAGAGGACAGCATTATTCTGGTTGTCTGTATAAATATTACCCGGAACGAAATGTCCAAGCTTCTCACCTTCAAACAGCACTCTATCCCAGTCAATATGATGATTTTGTTCTACGGCCGCATAACAGACAAAGCTTGATATAATTAAAGCCGCTATTACAAAAATTAGTAACCTTTTCATTTTTATCCCCCCCTTTTTATAATGGGAAAGAAGCATGTATGTTTATATAGCTTACACTTACGGAACTACCTTCGTACTTGGCCAGCTGATATTTGGCTGTAATATGTTATCAAGATTTGTAAAAGGTCCTCCTGCAATTGATGCTTTTACATTATTTAAAGGATAACCTCTGTTCGCTACTGCGCCATTTCCTATTTGTCCTTCATCATTAAAGCCCCACGTCCATAGCATTCCTTTCTTGTCTAAAGCCATACCATGATCATCCCCTGCTGCGATATATGAAACATCAGATAATCCTTTTATCTGTATTGGTTTATTTCTATCCAGAAAATGATGATACCCGTCTATAAAAGTATACCCATTCGCTGGTTCCCCGTTTTCTTTTTTCGGACCTGTGACTTCAGTGAACTGACCCAACTGTCCATATTGCCCACGTCCCCACGTCCATACTGTTCCATCGTTTCTTAGCGCTAAGCTGAAGTTTTGCCCTGCTGAAATCATTACAATATTGTTCAGGTCCATAACCTGTTTGGGGAGATCGCTATCATTCCAGTCTCCAATACCTAACTGACCCTGATCATTACGTCCCCATGCCCATACTGTTCCATCATTTTTCAAGGCTAAGCTAAAGTTCAGACCGGCTGATGCAGTCTTCACATCCGTAAAGGGTTGAGGCAATTCATCTTTAGTATTATCCTCTATATAAAGGACTTGTACCGGAGCATTCTGGTCTATTCCGGTGTTGAAAACGCCAAACATACCTCCGCTGCCTCCATTTCCTAACTGACCTTTTTCATTGTAACCCCAGCTCCAAAGGGTTCCGTCTGCTTTAACTGCAAGGTTATGCCAATTACCGGCTGATATATGCACAATATCTGATAGTGTTTCAATTTTTAAAGGTGCATACCGTGTTGCGTTAGTACCGTCACCCAAATTGCCCATAATGTTATTCCCCCAGGACCATACGCTTCCATCCTGCTTGAGTGCCAGATTGTATTCATCTCCTGCCGATATTTCTATAACATCCTTCAAGTTGGTCACTTGTACAGGCTTGATTATGCTATAGGGCTTAGTCAGAGTTGGTGATCCCTGTCCAACTTGTCCTGCTGCATTGTTCCCCCATGCCCATACTGTTTTGTCTTCTTTTAGACAAATACTATGAAGCTTCCCTGCCGAAACTCCGATTACCTTGTCTATTTCAACAGTCTGACATGCTGTGGGAACAGATCGGCTGGTTGTTCTTCCTAATCCCAATTGGTTATAGCGGTTGTATCCCCATCCCCATACAGTACCATCTTTCCTTATTATAAGATTATGCTTACTTCCTGCAGCAATGGGCGTGTTGATTAGCGAATCAGTATTTTCAGAAGCAAAGGAAGTCATAGATACTGCCTGAAGAACAATGGAAACAATCAAGAGGGTTGCAACTATTTTTGCTTTTGTAAAATAACTTCTCTTTATTTTCATTTTTCTCAAACCTCATTTCATTCCGTATTATTACACTCATTATACTCCTGACACTTCTCCTTGTCATCACCCCTTTGGGGTGATACAGATGATGATACTGAAAGTTTTCTGTATTGTTTTCTGTATTTTCAGACTTACTGTCAAGTAAACGTTGGCAACTTGCCTTCATACAAATTTTCTGTAATTGCTTTGTGACATACTCCCACCACCTAAGAGGTGGGGGCTTCTTGGGACGTACCGACTAATGTCGATATAATTACCAAGCTAT
>JAKJBU010000053.1:258-10288 GCA_022706825.1 Bacillota bacterium | reverse complement strand
TCGGCTTATCAGCCGGAAGATCAGTTTTTGAAGCAGTATTTCGATATAGGAAAGCAAGAAGAATTCGGACTGTATATCTTAGGAAGGATGGGTTATGACTTTGATGCAGGCAGGCTGGATGAGAGTGAGCACCCTTTTACAACCGGAATTAATCCCGGAGATGTGAGAATAACTACCCATTACTATCCCAATGACTTCATAAGCGCTGTAATGAGCTCAATGCATGAAGGAGGGCATGCCTTATATGAGCAGAATATTTCCGCAGACTTGTACGGTACTCTCCTTTGCGACGGAGCCTCCATGGGACTTCATGAATCACAATCAAGATTTTGGGAAAACACCATAGGAAGGAGCCGCAGCTTCTGGCAAAAATACTACAGCCGGCTGCAGGATTTTTTCCCGGAGCAGTTGAAGGATGTAACCGCCGATGATTTTTACAGGGCCATAAACAAGGTAGAGCCGTCACTTATCAGAATAGAGGCCGATGAAGTCACATATAACCTTCATATCATGATAAGGTATGAAATAGAGAAAGCCCTTATTAACGAAGAGATTAAGGTGGCTGACCTTCCTGGGGTATGGAAGGAGAAGATGAAGGAATACCTCGGTATAATACCCCCCGACGATACAAAGGGAGTGCTGCAGGATGTCCACTGGGCCGGCGGAAGCTTCGGCTATTTTCCCTCCTATACTCTGGGGAATATATACTCCGCGCAGATTTACAATGCGGCAAAAAAAGAAATCAAGAATTTTGAAGAATTGGTTGAGAAGGGTGAACTGATTAAGATAAAAGACTGGCTGGCAGAAAAGATACATAAGCACGGCAAGCTGCTGAAGCCTGAAGAAATCCTTCTGCAGGTTGCCGGCGAGGGAATAAACCCCAAGTATTTGATTGATTACCTTGAAAATAAATACAAGGAAATTTATAAACTTGAATTTTAGTATTGACAACAGGGCTTGTTTTATATTATAGTATATGAAAACCAATTTACATAATAATTGCGGAGCTGATTTTATGAATTCCTTAAATTATTTGATTAACAGAATGCATCATCATAGGCGGAGCACTTAAGCCTTTCAGGAAATTTCCCGTAGGCATAAGTGCTATTTGTGCTTGTGCCTATGGGATGTAATAATAAAACCCCGTAGGTAATAAAAATAATACCTGCGGGGTTTTGTTATTTTCATGAACAATACATTAGGCAAGGAGAGATATTATCTATGCAAAGCTTTGAGGTTCCACAAGGCATGAGGGATATTCTTACTGAAGAAAGCAGCAGGAGAACCATACTTCAGGAAAGGCTGCAGCATTACATGCATTCCTGCGGCTTCGGCCGTGTAGAAACACCTCTTTTTGAGTATTATGAGCTGTTTTCCGGGGGCATTTCCCCGGTGGATGATGAAAGCATTGTAAAAACAATAGACAGGAATGGGAGAGTTGTGGTTCTTAGGCCGGATATGACAATTCCCACAGCCAGAGTAGCATCCACCAACCTGAAGGGACAGCGGAAGCCCTTGAAGCTGTTTTATGCGGGAAGTGTATACAGGGCGGACAAGAAGAACCGGGGAGCAGGAAGAGAATTTTGCCAGGTAGGGGCGGAGATATACGGATGCTCAAGCAAGTGGCTGGACATAGAGACCTTGACAATGGCAAAGGAAAGCTTCAGAGTTGCGGGAATTGAGGATTACAAGATAGATATAGGGCATGTAGGCATAATCAAAGGTATTTTTGAAGAAATGAGCTTGACGGAAGAAAAGAAATCACAGATTATCTCACTGATAAGTGAAAAGAATCTGGTAGAGCTTGAAAACGAGGTATCCGCACTGCCCCTTGACAGCAGCAGCAAGGAAATAATCTGCAGGCTGCCGTGCCTGTTCGGAAAACCTGAGGATGTGTTCAAGGGTATGGATGAAATTATAGTCAATGAGACGGTAAAGGAATCCGTTGAGTATCTGCTGCAGATATACGGGAAATGCAAGGACCTTGGCCTTGGCTCCAATATAATAATAGATGCGGGAATGACGGGGAATATGAAGTATTATACCGGATTGATCTTCAAGGCATATGCCCGGGGAGCCGGTGATGTGGTTATTTCGGGAGGAAGATATGACGGTTTGCTGAAGGAAATGGGTTCGGATGCGGCTGCATCAGGGTTTGCCATATATATTGACAACATGCTGGAAGCTGTCACGGAAAAGTTTGAGGAACAGAAGGGGAGCAAAATACTGGTAATATTCAGCGAAAGCAGGTTTGTTGAGGCTTTGAAGTATTCCGAAGGCCGCAGAAACAACGATGCCGCAGTAAATATGGTAAACAGAGGAGACATATCGGATCCGGAGCAATACTGCAGACAGTATGGCTGCAACGAAGTGGTAATATTTGAGTGAGGAGTGTCGAAAATGTTGAAAATAGCCGTTGCAAAAGGCAGGATCGCCGAAAAGGTAAGCGAACTGCTGCTTTATACAAGTGATTACAGGGATATAATCGATCTGAATTCCAGAAAGCTTGTTTTTGTTGATAAAAACAAAGAAATAGTATTTTTCCTGGCAAAGCCCTCCGATGTTCCCGTGTATGTGGGAAGCGGAGCGGCAGATATAGGAATAGTAGGCAAGGATGTACTTATGGAAGCCAAAGATTCAGCCTATGAAATAATGGACTTGAAGACCTGCAGATGCAGAATAGTGCTGGCAGGCCCTTCCGGGAAAAGCGGCGTGAGGCCTATAGTAAGAAAAGTCGCTACCAAATATCCGAGAATAGCATCGGAATATTTCAACAGAAAGTCGGAATCCGTAGAGATAATCAAGCTGGACGGTTCAATAGAGCTCGCTCCCATTGTAGGATTGTCCGATGCAATAGTTGACATAGTCGAAACCGGAAATACCCTGAGGGAAAACGGACTTGTCGTATATGAGAATATTTGTGATATAACTGCAAGGATGATAGTGAACAGGGTCAGCTACAAGATGAAAAACAAGAGCATAAATATATTTGCATCGGCTGTCAGTGAAGCTATCGAAGGGGGTGGGGCCAATGCTCAGAGTGCTGTCATGGGATGACAAAAGCAGCATTGAGGGTTTTTTGGGGCAGAAGAACAATGGTTTCATTCCGGAGGAAGTAACGGAGACAGTAAAAAAAATAGTCCGGGATGTCAGGGATCGTGGAGACAGTGCAGTTCTTGAATACAGCAGAAGATTCGATAACGTTAACGATATAAAAGACTTCAGAATAAGCAGCCGGGCTCTGGAAAAACTGGCCGGGGAAGCGGAGGCCGGCTTCATTGAGGCTATAGGCAAGAGTGTAGACAATATAAAAAGGTTTCATATTAATATGGCCGACAGGGACTTCAGCATATTTACCGATAACGGCAGTGTGCTGGGCAGCAGGGTTACTCCCATAGACAAGGCTGCAATATATGTTCCCGGAGGCAAAGCCTCCTATCCCTCCACTGTTGTAATGTGTGCAGTCCCCGCAATGATAGCCGGAGTGCGGGAAATAATCATATTGACTCCTCCGTCGGACAATGGAAGCATCAATCCTTATGTAGCGGCAACGGCAAAGCTTCTGGGAATCGACAAGGTGTTCAGAATAGGCGGGGCCCAGGGAATCGCCGCAGCTGCTTTTGGAACCGCAGCCATTCCTAAGGTGGACAAGATAGTAGGGCCGGGGAACACATATGTGGCGGCTGCAAAAAGAGAAGTATACGGATTCGTGGATATTGATATGATAGCAGGGCCCAGCGAAATTGCGGTAGTCGCAGACAGCAGCGCAAATCCGGGCTGGGTTGCCGCCGATCTGCTGTCCCAGGCAGAGCATGACGAAATGGCAAGGTGCTTTCTGATTACCGATTCCGGGAGCTTTGCAGCCCGGGTAAATACCGAAATAGAAAGGCAGCTTGGACAAATGAAAAGAAAAGGAATTATAAGCAGGGCCTTGGAAAATAACTCGGCGGTTATTGTGACAGACGCCATAGAACAGGCGGCGGATATAATAAACAGAATTGCTCCGGAACACCTGGAGATTATAACGGAAAATCCCTTTGGCGTGCTGAAGGATATAAGAAATGCAGGGGCAATTTTTTTGGGAGCCTATTCCACAGAGCCCATAGGAGATTACATTGCAGGCCCCAGTCATGTACTGCCCACTTATGGCACGGCTGCTTTCTTCTCCCCCCTTTCAACAAGGGATTTTCAGAAAAGGTCAAGCCTGATATATTACAGCAAAGAAGATTTGGCGGCATATGGCCCTGCCGCAATAAAAATCGCTGAAGCGGAAGGCCTGGAGGCCCATGCCAACGCACTGAAAGTGAGGCTTCAAAATGATAGATAATTTGGTTTCGAAAAGAGTTCAGGAGCTTAAAAGCTATAAAGCGGAATCCAGGATACAGGGTATAGCCCTGGATAAAAACGAATTGCCCTGGGGCTTGGATGACAAGGTTGAAGAGGCGCTGATAAAAAGCATTAAAGCCATGAAATTCAACCGCTACCCCGATAGTGACTATACAGAGCTTAAAGCTGCAATTTCAAGGTATGCAGGCATTGAAAAGCAGTCAATATGCGTAGGCAACGGCTCCGACGAGCTTATAAGCCTGGTGCTCCAGGCCTTTATTAACCCCGGCGACACTATAGCAATCTATAATCCGACCTTTGCAATGTATAGAATATACGGAAGCATCTGCGGCGCCAGGATATGGAAATATGACCTGGACGGTAATTTTGAACTGAAGCCGGATGAATTCATTGCTTCACTTCAGGAACAAAAGCCCAAGCTTGTATTTTTGTGCAACCCCAACAATCCTACCGGCAAAGAGCTTGCACTGTCAGAGATGGAAGAAATATTAAAAAATACTGCAGGTATCGTAGTTGTGGATGAAGCATACTTTGAATTTTCAGGAGTTACGGTTTTAGGGTTTTTATCCGGATATGACAACCTTATAATACTCAGGACCTTTTCAAAGGCTTTCGGGCTGGCAGGGTTAAGAATAGGATATATGCTGGCAAACCCCTTAATTATCAGCTATATCGACAGAGTCCGGTCTCCTTTCAATGTGAACGCATTTGCGCAGGCTGCGGCGGTGGAGGTTCTGAAAAACCTTGATAAAGTGATGGAAAGAGTTGAACTGATAAAAAGCGAGAGGGAAAGGCTTATAGTATTGCTTAAGCAGCTTAAAGGCATCCAATGCTTTGAATCAAAGAGTAATTTCATACTGATGCGCTCCCCCTATTCCGATGAAATAGCCGAGAGGCTTCAAAAGGCAGGGATTTTTATTAGGAAATACTCAAGCACGAAGCTTAAGGATTGCCTGAGAGTTACAGTCGGCAGCCGGGGCGAAAATGACAAATTCTATGAGACAGTAAAGGAGGTGCTGTATGAAAGAGCTTGAAGGCGCAAGGACAGCCGAAATATCCAGAAAGACTGATGAAACGGATGTATATGTAAGCTTGAATCTTGAAGGAAACGGGACATATGAAATAAATACCGGAATACCTTTCTTTGATCACATGCTGGAACAGCTGGGAAAGCACAGCGGCTTCGACCTTGTTGTGAAAGCACAGGGAGATATACAGGTGGATTCACACCATACCGTTGAGGATGTGGGGATAGTACTGGGGCAGGCGCTGTACCAATGCACCCGGAATAAAAGGGGCATTGCAAGATACGGCAGTATAATGCTTCCTATGGATGACTCCCTTTGTGCTGCGGCAGTGGATTTTTGCGGAAGGGCGAACCTTGTATACAACTGCATCCTGCTGCAAGGCTCTGTAGGAGGATTTGACACTGAGAACATAAAGGAATTTTTTAAGGCTTTTGTCGGCAATTCCGCAATCACCCTGCATATAAACCTGATGTACGGTGAAAACGCCCACCATAATGCGGAATGTATATTCAAGGCTGCTGCCAGGGCATTAAAGGAAGCTCTGCGCCTGGACAGCAGGCAGGGCATGCCTTCCACAAAGGGGTGTTTGTAAGATATGAAATTGGGTATTGTGGATTACGGAACCGGCAACATTTACAGTCTTCAAAAGGCCTTGAAGCATATCGGAATTGACACTGTTGTCTCAAAGGATGCCATAGTCCTTGATTGCTGTTCCGGGATCGTCCTTCCGGGGGTAGGAGCCTTTTGTGATGCTGCTGCCAATATGTCAGCCTATGGGCTGGAGCAGGTAATATTGAATCAGACGGCCAAAGGCAAGCTGGTTCTGGGAATATGCCTGGGTATGCAGCTTATGTATGATTACAGCATGGAAGGCGGGATGCACAAAGGGTTAGGGCTGATATCCGGCCGGGTTGAAAGGATACCGGACACAGCAAAGGTTCCTCATATGGGGTGGAACACCTTGAGCATTCAGAAAAAAAGCAATGTCCTTGAAGGAATAGGAGACGGTGATTATGTATATTACGTCCACTCCTATTATGTAAAACCCGAAGACAGCACCTATGTGTGCGCTTGCAGCAGCTACGGGGTTGACATACCGGCAGTTGTCGTGAAAGAAAATATTGTCGGGATGCAGTTTCATCCCGAAAAAAGCGGAGAGACGGGCTTGAAGATATTGAATAATTTGAAGGAGCTGATAATATGAGAATTTATCCGGCAGTTGATATTTATGACGGAAAGTGCGTAAGGCTGAAAGAGGGAAAACTTGCAAAAATGGAAATGTTTTATGAAAATCCTTTGGATGCGGCAAAGATGTGGGAGCAGAAGGGTGCAAAAGCTTTGCATATCATAGACCTGAACGGTGCCTTTGACGGTAAAACGGGGAACAGCAAGGTAATTGAGAAAATCATAAGGTCGTTGAGCATACCGGTGCAGGTTGGAGGCGGACTTAGGAATGTAAGCGGCATAAAAGAGGCTTTCAATACGGGAGCGGCAAGAGTGATTATAGGGACTGCCGCGGTGCTGGATGAAGAACTTCTGGAAACAGGACTGAAGAAGTACATTGACAAAATGATAGTGAGCATTGATGCCAAGGATGGAAACGTAGCAATAAAGGGATGGGTAAATGTAAGCGAATTCTCCGCTTACAACTTTGCAAGCAAAATTGTAGGGAAAGGTTTTAGAAATATTATCTATACCGACATTTCCAGGGATGGCCTGTTAAAGGGCCCCAATATCGACGGAATAGAAAAAATGTGCAATGTTGAGGGTGCAAAGATAACTGCATCAGGGGGCATCACAAGCATTGATGATATTCTGGCTATTAAGGAAGCAGGAGCAGAGGGAGCTATTATTGGTAAAGCTTTATATGCGGGAGTTCTTAAGCTGGAAGATGCCATTAAGGCTGCGGAGGATTAATATGCTTGCAAAAAGGATAATACCGTGTCTGGATGTAAAGGACGGAAGAGTTGTCAAAGGAGTGAGTTTCGTCAACCTGAGGGATGCGGGGGACCCTGTGGAGGCGGCAAGGATGTATAACGCCGCAGGGGCGGACGAGCTGGTCTTTCTTGATATTACCGCTTCCGCAGAAAGCAGGGGCACTATGGTTGACGCAGTCAGGGAGACTGCCAGGGATGTGTTCATACCCCTTACGGTAGGAGGGGGAATAGACAGCCTGGAGGATATTGACAGGCTTCTTCATGCCGGTGCGGATAAGGTGTCTCTTAACACTGCGGCAGTTAACAATCCCAAGCTTGTTTATGAAGGAGCAAAAAGGTACGGCAGCCAGTGCATTGTGGTGGCAGTGGATGCAAAGTTCAAGCCGGGTACAGCCGGATGGGAAGTCTATATCCGAGGCGGAAGGACGGCCACAGGAATCGACGTTTTGGAGTGGTGCAAGACCGTTAATGAATTGGGCGCAGGGGAAATACTCCTAACCAGCATAGATGCAGACGGCTCTAAGAAAGGCTATGATATAGCATTGACATCAAAAGTGGCTGAAACAGTAAATATACCTGTTATAGCTTCGGGGGGTGCGGGCAGCAGGGAGGATTTCCTGGAGGTGCTTACAAAAGGTAAGGCTGACGCGGCACTGGCGGCGTCGCTGTTTCACTTTGGAGAACTGCGCATTGGGGATTTGAAGTTGTATCTTGCTTCCAAGGGGGTAGACGTAAAATAAGAAGAGTGCGATGTAGGTAACGGGTAACACTAAACACACGATATTTCACGGAATCGCTACGCGATTACACGGTAACTATTATCTATTATATAGATACATAAGAAGATTTTGATACTTGCATCATTACCGATAATTATTTATGTATCGGAATATTTATCCCGCCGTGCGTTTAGCGGTTTTTCGTGTCTCCCGTGTTACCCGTTACCTATGGCGCATTATTCTTCAAATGCGAATTAAATTTGAAATATTAGATAGGAGAAATTCACATGTCAATTGATGATATAAAATTTAACGAGCAGGGCCTGATACCTGCCATAGTGCAGGATTATAAAACCGGAGAAGTGCTGATGCAGGCCTATATGAACAGGGAAAGCCTGGAGAAGACACTTACGACCGGCCGCTCATGGTTTTACAGCAGAAGCAGGAAGGAGTTGTGGGAGAAGGGGGCAACCTCAGGCTGCATACAGATGGTAAAGGAGATATTCTATGACTGTGACGGGGACAGCCTTCTGCTGAAGGCGGAACAGGCGGGAGCAGCCTGCCATACCGGAAACAGAAGCTGCTTCTACAGAAGCCTTTGGAAGGCGGAAGGCAGTGAAGAAGCAGTGAACATCGGGGATGTAGTTGAAAGATTGTATGGTAAAGTAGAGGACAGAAGGAAGAACCCTGTTGAAGGCTCTTATACCTGCTATCTTTTTAATAAAGGCATTGACAAAATATGCAAGAAGATAGGGGAAGAGAGCACGGAGGTAGTAATAGCCGCAAAAAATGAAAGCAAAGAGGAAGCTGTATATGAAATATCCGACCTGATATATCATCTGACAGTGCTGATGGATTATATGGATATAACCTATGAGAAAATAGGGGCGGAGCTTCTGAAGAGAGCCCGGTAGGGCCGCCATATATGGCGGCCATGAGACATGGGGGGACATGGGGACATGGGGACGTTTGGGGAAACGTCCCCGTGTCCCCAAACGTCCCCATGTCCCCAAACGTCCCCATGTCCCCGTGTCCCCCTGTCCCCCTGTCCTCTCCCCGTTACCTATGTCGCATTATTCGTCTGTAACGAATCGTTCCGTACCGCATATTATAATTATTACGGAGGTTTGTAATTATGAACTATGTAATAATTATGTGCGGCGGTTCAGGCAGCAGGTTCTGGCCCAAGAGCAGGAAAATGTACCCCAAGCAGTTTTTGAACACCGTAGGAGAAAGAACCATGATACAGCTTACAGTGGATAGGATCAGCAAATTTATCCCCCTAAAGAATATCTATATGGTAACTAACAAAAACTACGTCAACACCATAAGAGAGCAGGTACCGGAAATATTAGAAAAGAATCTTATATTAGAACCAATGATAAAGGAGACTGCCGCCTGCATTGGATACTCGGCGGTGAAGCTTCTCAAAAAGGATCCCGAAGCGGTTATGATAGTACTTCCTTCCGATCACTATATACAGGATGAAGATATCTTTATAGAGACCCTGAAACAGGGCCTGCGGATAGCTGATTCAGAAAATTGCCTGGTAACCATGGGTATAAAGCCGACAAGACCGGAAACGGCTTACGGTTATATTGAAACAGGAAGAAAAATAGAAGGCTCGTGGGAGATTCCAACCTACAAGATAAAAAGATTTACAGAAAAGCCAAACAGGGAAAAGGCTCAGGAGTTTATTGACAAGGGTACTTTTTTGTGGAACAGCGGAATGTTTATCTGGAAGGCATCGGTACTGCTTAAGCAGTATAAGAAATTTCTTCCCGATATGTATCAATGTTTGAAGAGAATCAGTGATTATATAGGAAGCCCATTGGAGGCTAAGATAGTTGAAGAAGAATATAATAAAATCGATGGTATTTCCATTGACTATGGAATACTGGAGAAGACATGGGATGTATATGTGATGGAGAGCAGCTTTTACTGGGATGACATAGGGAATTGGACTGCAATGGAAAGATATATGCCGAAAGACGAGTGC
>JAKJBU010000053.1:0-236 GCA_022706825.1 Bacillota bacterium | reverse complement strand
TTATTAAGGAATTGCAAGAGGATAAGGAAAACATGAAATATATATAGGGGCACTTAATAGCGAAGTGTCCCTATTCAATTAGCAATCTTGATTTCTTAATGTATCTGTAATACATTATTCCATGATAAATTGGCAGACTTAACCAGCCTATTCCAACTGCCAGTGCAACACCGGCAAGACCGAACACCGGTGAAAGTGAATAAGACAAAATTATTCTTATAATAATCTGAAAAAAT
>JAKJBU010000052.1 GCA_022706825.1 Bacillota bacterium | reverse complement strand
CATCTCCCTCCTACGCACTCACTATCGTGAGCAAGGTAACTTAGAGGTGGGAGACTTCTTGCCGAACGTGGTTAAATTTGAATGGATCTTTTTCTCCAGATACCCCCTATTCTTAAGCATTTCCCCTATAAAGGTTGAGCCCAATATCAAAATCCCGCCAATGATCTGAGTGAATATTAACGTCTCTCCCATAAAAATCACACTGAATAAAATACCAAATAAAGGTTCTAAATAACTGTATGATATTATTTCAACAGATTTCATATTTGTGTAGAGGGAAAAGAACATGGTATAAGCCACACCTGTATGCAATACCCCCAACAGAATGGTATATATAGCTGCTTTGGCATCCAGGTGTACAGCCGTTAAAAGATTTCCTTCAATCAATACAAATGGCAGTAAAACAAGCATCGCTGTAAATATTTGCACAAAAGTGGCAGTTTGGTTATCCACTCTGACTTTAATGCTGCGGTTAATAAGCACAATGCTTGCATAAATCATCCCTGATACAGCACTAAGCAGCATCCCCATGTATCCATACCCCTCCAGTAAATTATGGCCAACAATCAGAAAGAGGCCAAGAAACGAGGTTAAAATCACTGCAACTTGAATTTTTGAAATAGTCTCTTTCAATGCCAGCGGTGCAAATATCATGACATATACCGGGGACATATTGTAGATAATAACAGCAGATGCGATACTAGTATTTTTGAACCCATAGAACAAAGTTAACCAGCCAAAACCCAGTAATATCCCTGAAATAAGGTATGGCTTTAAAAGCGTCCACTTTAACTTATCTGCTTTTTTCATTTTCATTACAACAAAAAGAACCGGAAGCGCAATTGATGCCCGAAGAAATGCTAAGCTTAAAGCGGACAATGGAATGGATTTTGTAAATACACCCAGGCTGCCCCAAATAATCATAACAAGTACTAATTTAATTCTATTCATAATCATACTCCTTATCTTTGATAAATCCAGATTAGCAGAAGGATAAGGAGCTGTATTGTATAAAATTTACACTATCCCATTAATTGTTTTATATATGCCCCTGGCGTAACACCATACATTTTTTTAAATTCCCGGATTAAATGGGCCTGGTCATAAAATTTTAATTCCACACAAATTTCAAACACATCGGCGCCTTTACTTAATAACCTTTTTGCTTCAGCTACCCGATATTGTAAATGGTATGCAGCAGGTGTGGTTAAATATAACTTCTTAAAATTCCTGATTATTGAAAATTTATTTAGCCCGGATATTTGCTGAAGCTTATCTAATGTTATATCATCACTGACATGATTTAGTATATAATCATGGATCTTTTTGATATTATCAATTGTATTTGCAGCAGCAGTTTCCGGAATATCATCTTCTCCAAACTCTATCAACAATTCAATAAGTATATTTTCCAATGTGTTTGGAATCTTTTCCGTTAGTAGTTGCTCAATAAAACCTACTAACCTCTGAAGCTGATTACCTATTAACTTTTTTGCTTGATTAAAAGTTACTAAATCGCCATAGTAACCGGGATCAACAAATAACATAACATATGCCCAGTGATTGATATCATTCGGCGCACATCTGTGAGTCATTAACGGCGGTATAATGACACCATCATCCGGTCCATAATGGATAGTACTGCCGTTCAATGTTAAGTCAGTGGTTCCTTCTACAATATACCCTAATGAGAGTTCATTATGGACATGAGGCTTATAAGCATGGGGGTCGTTCCTGCATAGCTTGATTTCCACGCCTTCAATAATACTCCTGCTAAATTCCATGCGGCTTTTATCTGACATATTCAAATACAAACACCTCCTCCCATTCTGTTAACTGCTAGAGTTAGGTGCCAGTGAAGCCTCCGAAAAACTAGCAAGTTCTGAAAATCCCACGTTTATTGGGAATGGTAAATCATTGCATGTTATAAATACATCCCATAGGCTGTACCGGCTTCCTTCAAATCATTTGACTGGCAGACACAATAGTATTTAGTGCCCCGCACTGAGCAAAAAAGTATAAATTCCACAACATATATGGGTTTGTTTTAATACAATTATATTCCATATTGTTACACCAGTAAACTAAAATGTCACCCAAATACTATATGAAAAAGGTATTATAAAAGATCCAATTGAATAGTATATTAAATGCTCACGCAGAAAAAGCAAAGCAATGTTTGGCTGAAACCTTATATTGCTTTGCTTTTGTTTTTATTTATTATATCCCGTCTATACTAATAAAGAACTTTATTTTACTGTAGACCTTTATTATTGTTATCCACAAGTATTATGCAAGGGAATACTGGGATACTTGCATCATACCTCAAAAAGCTTGCATATTGGTTTTGATAGACTGGCACCATTACCTAAACCATATCTGATAACTTTACATCAGGATGATGATACCTTTTCTTTCCGGATGTTTTACTGCCAAACTGTATTGCCTCTTCCGGGCACCATTGCAGGCATGCAAAGCATTGTTCACACAAGTGCTGCCACACAGGCCTGCCGTCAACCATTTTTATATTTTTTACAGGGCAAATCTTTGAACATATATTACAGCCGGTACATTTATCATCATAGTTAAAACCATAATCCATCAATTGTATACTCTCTTGGAAGGGAAGCTCCGTATGACCTTCAAAACCAGCTACCTTCAGCCATACAGCCTTTTGCAGCACCTCCCGCAGATTCAGAAAGTCTATTGAATGTTCAATCAGCCTTGCACTTGTTTCACACATACCTTCTTTTCTGGCATTAATGAATTGTGAAACCATCTCGAGCTTCCTTTCCCAATCCTTAAACATTTTTTGTTGCTTTTCAAAAGATGTCTCTTTTAGTGTGAAGGACTTGAGAAAATCTTTTAATACAAAAGTCGGACTAATGTAATTATAGGGCATTTTTACTGAAAACCCTGCGGAAAGCTTGCCCTTCTTTGCCTCGATAAGCTTACCCAGATATTCTAGAGAAAGAGATGGACTGCCTCCACAAGTACAAATTCCAAATATATACTTTTGGTCCAGGTTGTCCATTTTGTCTACTAATCTTTTGATAATAAATGGAATCCCCTGATTATAAACAGGAAAAATAATACCTATCATATCTGCATCGGTTTTTATGATTTCATTATCAATTACAGAAGTAACAGGTATCAATTTACCATTAATCTTCCCAGCAATATCCCTCGCAACAATCAATGAATTCCCTGTTCCGGAAAAATAATATACCGCAGCTTTATCCACTCAAAGCTCCTCCCCTAAATTAAATGTCAAGCACCGAACAAAAGAACAAAATTTCTGTGCTGTTGTATTTGTCTACATTAATTCTATTATATTCCATAATATTACATTAGTAAACAATAAAGGACAGGCTCATCACCTATCCTTTATTAAAAATATATTAGTTTATGCAATTTTTTAATTAATATACTAAGAAATTAATTACACTTCGAATAACCGCAGTTCCTGCATATCACGCAGCCGCCTTCGTGCTGTATCGTACTGCCGCATTCCGGGCAATTCTTCATATTCCCATTGAAGCTGCCATAAGCATTGTATGATATACTGTCCTCCTCAACAGTCACTGCATGGCAGGGTGTCGCACAAAGGGAGCAATTATTAATGCAGTTTCCCCTTTCCTCAATTTCCATTGCCAGTTCTTCCATTGTCTTGATATCCTTATTATCCACCTTGGTATTCATATACCTTTCGAGGGCCCTTCCTATTGCATCAGGGCAGGAAAGTACCTTAAGCCCTTTCTGTCTAAGGGTTGAATGACATCTGATGCCTCTGAGCTGCTCTATTATCTCCCCTATATCCACTCCGGCCCTCAAGGCAATTGAAATAAGACGGCTTGTTGCTTCAGACTGGCTTGGACAGCCTCCTGCTCTTCCAAGGTTTGTAAATACCTCACAAATGCCGTTTTCATCAGAGTTTACCGTTATATACAAATTGCCGCAGCCTATTTTAACTTTTTCGGTTACTCCCATTGTCACTTCCGGTCTGGTTCTTGGCACAAGAACCTCATTGGCTGTAGCCGGTTTTCCCTTATTATCCTTGTTTGCCGAGCCGATGTTCAGCACCTGGGATTCGCGGCTGCCGTCCCTGTATATCGTCACGCCCTTGCAACCCATCCTGTAAGCCAGCATATATACGGCACTTACATCATCCCTGGCAGCGGAATTTGAAAAGTTGACTGTCTTGGATACGGCATTGTCGGTATGCTTCTGGAAGGCTGACTGTATCCTTATATGCCACTCCGGCTCAATATCGTGGGCAGTGACAAATACTTTTCTTATATCCTTCGGTATGCTCTTGATATCCTGAATGGTGCCATGAGCTGCAATTTTCTTCATGAGTTCAGTGCTGTAAAAGCCTCTTCCCCTGGCAACCCTTTCAAACAACGGGTTTACTTCGGGAAGCTCATCATTATCCATTACGTTTCTTACAAAGGACAGTGCAAACAGCGGCTCTATACCGCTTGAAACTCCGGCAATTATGGATATGGTTCCTGTAGGTGCAATTGTTGTTGTTGTAGCATTCCTTATCCTGATGCCTTTTTCCTTAAACACGCTGTCCTCATAGTATTTGAAAGTGCCTCTCTTTTCTGCAAGCTTCATTGAAGCAGCCTTTGACCTTTCATTTATGAACTTCATTATGCTTTCTGCCGTATTGACCGCTTCTTCCGAGTTATATGGTATACCCAGCTCTACCAGCATATCGGCAAAGCCCATGACTCCAAGGCCGATTTTTCTCGTCCCCTTTGTCATCTCATCAACCATTGGCAGAGGATATTTGTTGACATCTATAACATTATCAAGGAAGTGTACCGATTCATCTACTATACTGCCTAACTTTTCATAGTCTATTACCTTCCCGGACTTGTTCTTCTTCTTAATGCAGCTCATGAGGTTTATAGAACCCAAATTGCAGGATTCATACGGAAGCAGAGGCTGTTCACCGCAGTTATGTATATATATGCCGTTGGCATCAAAAGCGTTTATCCCCGGGACCTGAACATCAAACACTTCAGCTTCTCCCGATTCGATAATCTCCGTAACGGAAGCAACAAACCGCTCTCTATTCAAAGCTCGTTTGTAATTGCCCAATCCGGATTTTAAGCGATTCTGTTTCTTACTGCTGCTGAAGCCTATTAATTCATGGAAAACATATAAGTTGTCCTGAGAAATAACCAGTTCATGGCCTGCCTTTACATTATAATCCTTCAAACCGCCTTTGCCGTCAGGCATTGATTTAATGCCCGGCTCCTTACGATTACTGTATATGGCAGATATGATTCCCATTCTGCCCAGCATTCTCTGCACAGCCTTAAGAGTATCCAGGTCATTCTGCCAAAGTCTTACGGACAGACCTTTTTCCTGTGTACCCGCAACAGTTCCGTCGGTATCGAACATACCCCTTAAAAATCCCCGATAAAACTCATAGCTTCCCTTTTCAACCTCTGAAGCAATCTTTTTGTCTCCGGGCATGACTCCATATTCCAAAGCAAGGTCACGAAGTGCAGAAAGCCTCATCCGGTTTTCTTCCCTATCGCTGATTACTGTTTGAAATCCTCTGAAGTCGCTTCTATGAGGCAATGCACAGGCAGCTTCGCCTGCCGCTTTCATTAAGGATACTGCCTCTTCATCGCTGCCCCATACGGATATTATTCCTCCCTCTTTTTTAAGTGTCCCATCCCCTATAAGCACACCTAACAGATATCCTTCATCAAAGCTTCCTTTTCCTTCCCATCTTATACCCCTATTGTTGGACAGAATGATTCTGTCTCCGGGCCTGAGATCCCCTGCCGCCTTCCATTCCTCATCAATCTTAACCCGCGTCATTTTCGCTGCCGTTCTTATCAAATGGTCCTTTGTCAGCTTCAGTTCATAACCCCGGTCGGTACAAACCCTGATTATACTTTTTTTGCCGGTGCTGAAGAACCCCTTTTCATCTGACATGGAATATGAACCGTTTAGTGCAAGCTGTACCTGCCTGCCTAAAATATCCTTAACTTGAACAGGGCCTTTTCGGGTCAGAACCCATGAGTCCCCTGTTATGCACGGATTGGTGCTCTCGATTTCTCCCAGCCTGGGTACCGCATTATCCCTGTTTATCCTGTCAAGGAATATGATTCCCGGCTCTCCGTTGTTCCAAGCCATATCTACTATAAGGTCATAAACCTCTTTTGCATTAAGTTTCCCGGCAGGTTTCCCGGTCGCAGGGTCAATAAGCTCATAATCTTCGCTTTTTTCTGCAGCTTCCATGAATTTTTCAGTAATGGCAACACTTATATTAAAATTGGTTATATCGCTGTTATCCTTTTTGCACTGTATAAACTCAATTATATCCGGATGATCCACCCTAAGGATACCCATATTAGCGCCTCTTCTGGTTCCTCCCTGCTTCACAGCTTCGGTGGCGGCATTGAACACCTTCATAAAGCTTACGGGCCCTGATGCTACGCCGCCGGTAGTCGCCACAGCCGATCCCTTTTTTCTTAAGCGGCTGAAGCTGAAGCCTGTGCCCCCGCCGCTTTTATGTATCATTGCAGCATTTTTGATAGCATCAAAAATACCCTCCATAGAATCCTCAACAGGAAGCACAAAGCATGCTGATAACTGTCCAAGCTCCCTTCCCGCATTCATCAAAGTGGGGGAATTGGGAATAAACTCAAGACTGCTCATAAGCTTATAAAATTTTTCTTCTGTTTCTGCAACATCTGCCGGACTGCCGTAAAAACTATCAGCAGCCGCTATTGTGCTTGCAACTCTCCTGAACATATGCTCTGGGGTCTCAACCGGCTTTCCGTTCTCATCCTTTATAAGATAACGTTTTTCCAATACTTTAACGGCATTGTCTGTTAACACGGTAAATCACCACCTCCGGTCTGTATTTTGTATCTTGCTGCGTATCTGAACACTATATATTGTATCATATGGCAAAATATAATACTATTTATATTTGCTAAATTATTTGTCAAAATTTCGACAAATAACGGGGACATGGGGACGTTTCTCCTGTCCCGCTGAAAGCGGGACAGGAGAAACGTCCCCATGTCCCCAAAATGTCTTCTTGTACCTGTTCCTGCTCTATTCCTTGAGCAATGCGCCTGAAGTGAATACATTGCCTGCGTTCCACAGCAGCCATTCTTCCTGGCCTGCATCATAAGTCGCATCTATCTGAGCCCTTACTTCGGCAGGGCCGTATCTTTTATACCTATCAAGATATGAAGCTGTAAAATCCTGAAGCCACGGCCTTAATACCGCCTTCCTCCTTACATCCTTCATGGCATTTATTCTTTCCTGTGCAACGGACATACTTCGGTTAACTATTTTATAGGGTTCAAAGTCCGGCTCCGCCACCCCATAGCTCCCTTTTCCGTAATGGGACGGGTAAACCATCGGACATATTACGTCAACACTTTTGGCTATTGACTCCAGGTGCTGGCCTATTCGCATATCGTCCGTGGCAGTTGTAACCAGCCCGAAAACATCAGCTGATACCACAACTCCCATTTTGCTCAGCCTTTCCCTTCCGTAGGACAGAAATTCCGCAATTGCCTCTGCTTTGGACTTTCCTGCCGCACTGGTGCCGTAGTCGATAATCTTTGTGTTGCCGTCGGTAGGAAATCTTACATAATCAAATTGTATCTCATTAAAACCTTTTGCTGCAGCTTCTTCTGCAATGTCAACCAAATAATCCCATGATTCTCTGTTGTATGGATTCAGCCAGGACATTCCGTGCCGGTCCCTCCATATCCCGCCGCTGGTATTCTTTACCGCAAGATTGGCATATTTGTCTCCGGCTATCCTATCCTTGAAAGTAACTATTCTGGCTATGGAATATATATTATTGCCACGCAGTATCTTCATTACTGCATCTATATCCTTTATGCGTACTTTTTTGTTTGCTCCCGTAAAATCCACATCAGGAAGGTCGCTGGAGTAAGTCATCAATCCGTTGTCATCCTTCACGTCAATTACCACGGCATTTAATTCGGTAGTCTTTACCAGGTCAATCAGCTTGTTGAAACTTTCGGTCATGGCAACAGTATATCCGGTCATATAGATCCCTTTTACTTTGAGCCTTTTCTTCATCAGCTCCCAGTCGGGACCCTCCTGCTGCAAGTAGCAATCTTTTTCATAAGATAAATCAATTTCGTTTTTTCCATAAATATGTCTCTCTGCATTTGCTGCGTTCATTTGAAACATAATTCCCAAAAGTATCACTGCTGCTTGTATTGTCCATTTTCTCATCATATAACTCCTCGATAAATGAAGTAATATCTGATAATAGTATATCATAAAAGCAATACGGATATTATCCTTATCGCTGTGTATGCCAAAAAATGCGCCTTATGGCGCATTTTTGTCAAATAATATCTTATAATGCTGTCTCCGCTATATAATGACAGCCGGTATGAAAAGCGGCGGCGTTATCATGCCTAATCTTCGAATACTGCGCCGGTATTGGCAGAAGTCACCATCCTGCGGTAGCGCTTGAGATATCCGTTCGGTACAGGTTTTTCAAAAGGTACAAATTTTGTCTTTCTCTCTGCTATGGTTTTTTCATCAACCAAAAGTTCCAGTTTATTATTCGGTATGTCTATACTGATAATGTCCCCGTCTTCGACAATACCAATCAGTCCGCCTGCAGCAGCTTCAGGAGATATATGCCCGATGGATGCGCCTCTGGATGCACCGGAGAATCTGCCGTCGGTAATCAGCGCTACACTGCTGTCCAGTCCCATTCCTGCAATAGATGAAGTCGGTGAAAGCATTTCTCTCATACCGGGACCACCTTTAGGCCCTTCATAACGGACGACAATCACATCTCCCGGTACAACTTTGCCGCCCATAATTGCAGCCATGCAATCCTCTTCGCTGTTGTATACCTTTGCCGGGCCCCTGTGAACCATCATTTCAGGAAGCACTGCCCCCTTCTTGACTACGGCTCCGTCAGGTGCCAAATTGCCCCAAAGTATTGCAAGCCCTCCATCCTGGGAGTATGCTGTTTCTTTTGTCCTTATTATCTCCCTATCCTTTACGGTTACATCTTTAAGGTTTTCAGCTACTGTGCAACCTGTTACGGTTATGCAGTCCGTTTTCAACAACCCCATTCCTTCCAGCTCTTTCAAAACTGCCTGTACACCGCCTGCCTGCCACAAATCCGACATTGCATTGGGTCCGGCAGGGGCAAGCTTAACAAGGTGCGGTGTCGCTTTGCTTATATCATTTATATCTTTCAAATCAATTTTCAATCCTGCTTCGTGTGCAATTGCAGGAAGATGCAGCACGGTATTGGATGAGCATCCCAGTGCCATATCTGCTGTAAGTGCATTGTGAAGCGAATCAGCTGTAACTATATCTCGGGGCTTTATATTCTTCTCCAGCATTTCCATAACCTTCATGCCTGCCAGTTTGGCAAGACGGACACGAGCCGCATTAACAGCCGGTATTGTTCCGTTCCCGGGTAAGCCAAGCCCGATTGCTTCTGTCATACAGTTCATTGAATTTGCAGTGAACATGCCTGCACAGGAGCCGCAGCCCGGACAAGAATAATTTTCATAATCCAGAATCTCCTGTTCGTTCATCTTGTTAGCCCCTGCTGCGCCTACAGCTTCAAATGTGCTTGAAAGTGTCAGTTTCTTTCCGTCCAAAAAAGCCGGCATCATTGGCCCGCCGCTTACAAATACACTGGGGATATTCAGCCTTAAAGCCGCCATAATCATTCCCGGAACTATTTTGTCGCAGTTGGGAATGAACACCAATGCATCAAAGGGATGCGCCATTGCCATGATTTCGACAGAATCGGCAATATGTTCACGGCTTATAAGAGAATACTTCATTCCTTCATGTCCCATTGCCAATCCATCACATACGCCAATTGCAGGAAATTGGAAGGGAGTCCCTCCGGCCATCCGCACTCCGGCTTTTACTGCTTCCATAATATCGTCCAGATGCAGATGACCGGGAATTACATCATTTTGTGAATTAACGATACCAATCATAGGCCTTCTGATCTCTTCGTCGGTGAGTCCCAGTCCCTTTAACAGGGCCCTGTGCGGAATCCGCTCTATGCCCGCCTTCATTTGATCACTTCTCATTCAGTTTTCCCTCCGTTTCAGATTCATATAATTTTATTTGCCTATTGAAAATAAAGAATAGATGCGGCTTATCCACATTTGCAGACCATGTGCGCCTTTTCCGAAGGAAATTCTGGCGCGAGCAGTTAAATCAATGTTTTTATTTTATAGGAAAATATAACTTCCCTATAAAATAAAATATGTGTTGTATGATGTCTTAGCAGAGCATAAGATACTATTTTTTTATAGTCATATGATGTCTTAACTAAATTTTATGCCTATCTTGGTGAATTGTCAATAGTATTATAGATATCTTATTAGAGAGATACTACAACGCGGTTGAATTAAAATTGATAATGGATTTTGGAAATAAAT
>JAKJBU010000051.1 GCA_022706825.1 Bacillota bacterium | reverse complement strand
TAGCTTGGTAATTATATCGACATTAGTCGGTACGTCCCAAGAAGCCCCCACCTCTTAGGTGGTGGGAGTATGTCACTTGGAATATAATATAATCTAACTATACTGTAGTTTCCGCAATTTCCAGTGCTTAAGGAGGATTTTATGAATAAGGAATATGTAATCAGGCTCTACAATGATATATGCAATAGGCTTCTCCGGCTGGATTTGCCTGATAATTCGAAGGATGCAGCAAAAAAGTATATAGAAGACGTCAGCTTTATTGAGAATCTTCACAAGATTGTCAGGAACAGGGATTACAGCTGCAATTCCGTTCTGCTGCTGTGCCAAAGCCTTATGAACCAAGTTGCAGAGGATAATATTCCCTCAAATTGGCTTGAATATGTATATCAGTATACCCTGAGCAAATCCTTCCCCCATGCCGTTGAAGCGGAGCTTAAGAGTGGATTGGAAGGCTCATGCAGCATATATCTGCAGACTCTCAGAGAGATTTCCGAATTCCAGAAAAACGGCTCCGACAATACATGGCAGAGCAGATATCCCATACGATTCCTATCTTCTGAAGAAGAAAACGAATTGGAAAACCCAATTGAATATAAGAAATTCCTTAAGGCCTTCGATGAACTGTATGTATATGAAATGATGAAGCTGAATCAGGAGGTCTTGGGCTTTAATACCCTTGACCATATCTGCGGGGTGCATTACCTGGCTTTATATATAGGAAGGGAACTGAAAAAAGCCGGAATCCCAATTGACCTTGGCAGGGTTTCGGGAGCCGCAGCTGGCCATGACATTGGAAAATACGGATGCAAATCTTCTGAATCCAAGAGGGTGCCGTATCTTCATTATTACTATACCGATTTGTGGTTCAGAAATCATGACATTACCTATATTGGTCACATAGCCACAAACCATTCCACCTGGGACCTTGAGCTTGAAAACCTTCCCCTTGAGTCCCTGGTACTCATATACTCAGACTTCAGAGTAAAACATGATGCAACCGGAAACACAAGAGAAATGCATATCTATCCCCTGAAGGATTCCTTTAAGATTATTCTGGATAAACTGGATAATCTGGATGCCATAAAGGAAAAGAAGTACAGACGAGTATATTCCAAGCTTGCGGACTTTGAGGATTATTTGATAAGCCTTGGTATAGAAGTTGATATAAATAGCATCAGCAAGGGCATAAGAAGGGAATTGGGAATAAAAAACCGTCATTATTCCCTGATGAGCGGGAACCAGGTAATCAAAAGTATCAAGCACCTGGCAATCAGCCATAACATAAATCTTATGTATCAGCTTAGGGATGAAGCTTCCCTTAACCGCATACTGGAATCAGCCAGAAGTGAAGCCAACTGGAAAAAGCTTCGGGAGTATTTAAGAATTTTTGAAGAATACTCTACCTATCTTACACAGAAACAAAAACTCATTACTATCAGATTCCTTTATGAACAACTGGTGCACCCCGAGGATGATATCAGAAGGCAATGTGCAGAGCTGATAGGACTATTGATAGCAAGATTCGATGAAAAATATCGCAAAGATGTGCCCGAAAACGCCATACTTGACACTCCCGTAATGACAAGCTTCGAGTTGCTGGACAAATACATGCAGCTTCTGGTCAGCCCTGACCATAAAATAGTACCTCTCCACAAAAGTTACCTGGGGTACAGCATCAGTATCATAGTATCTTCATTGTTTTCACACTGCGGCAAGAGCCAGACAGAAGGCTTCAGAACTGTTGCCGCCAAATACTATAAGGAAGGCGCCCGCAGAAACAATGAGACAAAGCTGTATCTGCTCGAAGCCATAAGGTATATGCCTGTCTGCGGTGACCATGAAGCAGACAGGATAATCTGCAGCTATGTCAAAAGGCGGCTTAGCGATAAAAGCAATGCAATCAGGCTTTCCGCAATGGACGTGGCATATAATATCCTTGCCCGTTCCCGGAAAAATACCGATACATCCGGAGAGGATACCGCGATCGGCAGCCTGGCACTCTCTGTCAAGGAAATGATATCAGGCACCCATAGAAGATCCGGCGTTGTTTCCGAAAACTATCTGAAACATAAAATCGCATGCTTGCTGGAAATGGAGCCGGCGGTACTGAATAAATTCCATGAGTACTGCCATAAGGACCTTCACAAGCTTTCAGAAATCTCATTGAGCAACCTTAAAACCGCAACAGAATGGGTAATAAAAAGAATTCAGCTGGATCTGCTTCTGGACAATTCATTAAGTAATCCAAAATCCAACGGGTTTTATTCAGCTATGCATTTTTGCAATCTTATGAAGGTCAGTGCCTCCGAAAGTGTCCGCAATCGTGCCGGAGAGGCTCTGACACATATAGTTTCCCACTTGTCCCCGGAGCAGAGGAATGACATTGCCGTGGAAATGCTCCGTGCCCTTGAAATTGAAGGATACCAGTTCGCAGAATACATTCCGAACTACCTGGGAAAAATTATACTATCCCTTGAGCCCGTGGAACTTGATGAGGTTCTTGACGATTTCAAGGAGAAGATAAAGAACTCCACCCCCCACTTGGACTCTCTGATATTAAAAACCATAGGCATAACAATAGCAAATTACCCATCCTATATCAAAACATTTAAAGAAAAAAGGGAAGCCTTCGAAAACAGGCTCGTAAGGATGCTCAGTATCATAATTAACGGGCTTGCCCATTATGACGCAGATGTAAAACAGTCTGCCTTCAGCGTTTTAGGCAAGGAGATCTTCGGTTCAAGTACTCTGATGCCGGAAGAAAAGAACGAGATTTTTATCCGTATTGCCAAGAAGCTGCTCACACTGCTTGAGGACGATATCCGGGAAGGGTTGTTGTTTCTTACGAATTCAGCGGGCTTAATCAATATTTACAGGTTTATTTCCGATTATACTTTCTTTTACAAAGATATTGAAATAGCTGTCCCTGAGAAGGTTGCACTTTTCCCGGGGGCTTTTGATCCTTTCTCTCTGGGGCACAAGGAGATTGCGAGAGCAATACGTGATATGGGCTTTGAAGTTTACCTGGCCGTGGACGAATTTTCCTGGTCAAAGAAAACCCTGCCTAATCTTATCAGAAAAAGCATTATTAATATGTCCGTTGCCGAAGAATTCAACATATACATCTATCCTGAGGATTATCCCACAAATATTGCGAATCCTTTGGACCTTGAGGTACTGAGGAACAATTTCCCGGCATCTGAGGTTTATATAGTTGCGGGAAGCGATGTAATGATTAATGCCTCTGCATATAAAAAAGAAATAAGCAAAAACTCCGTATTAACTTTTTCACATATAATATTTGAAAGGAAGAGTTCCTATAATCAATATGAAAAAGATGCAGGCAAGCTTTCGGAAACAATCGGCAAAATCGACGGAAAGGTAATCCGCCTCTCTCTTCCTCCTCAATATGAGGATATCAGTTCTACCCAGATAAGAAGCAATGTTGATGAAAACAGAGATATATCAATGCTGGTGGATCCTCTGGCCCAGAAATTCATCTATGAAAACGGATTCTATCAGAGTGAGCCCCAATATAAGTCAATGGTACAGACAGAGTCCATCGAAATCGAAGTAGTGGAGAAAGCAAGCAGAGAGCTGTTCAATGAATTATCCTCATCCCTGTGTATCGACAAAGAATCCCTTGCAGACAGCCTAGGAAAGTTTCTGGGAAAAATAGCCTCAAGGCTTCTATTAATCAGAGATGCGGATTATAAGAGGCAAATCCTTGGTTTTTCCGCTTTTCACAGAATCAGCTCCAGCTTCCTTTACCAGGAATTCGGGAACAGTTCCGTAACTGATTATATAAGAGAAAACTCCACAGGAAAAATAGTGAGTATTGACGGTTTATTCATATTGAATAACACCGTTCCGGAAAACATGGAACAGATTCTTCTGGCGGAAACACTGGCTTACTGTATAGCCCGGGATTATGACTACGCAGTATACCACAGCACATTAAGCCCCATATCCTACGACATGCTTGAAGCCCTCAGGCTGATGGGCTTCAGGGATCTGCCCTGTCCCGGATGCCTGAACAAAGTGCTGGCAGTAAATATAAGCACCCCCTGCGCCTTGAACCTGGATATAGAGACTATCATAAAGGAACCATACGTAAGCAGCAGCTCTTTTAAGGATATCGTCTCAAGAACCAGAAAGAGGCTTCAAAGCACTCTTGCTGAAGTATATGCGGGAAATCTGATACTGCCCTTTGACAGGGCAGTCATGGACAGCACTCTGGTTAAAAAAATATGCGAGGTGAATGGGGTTCCCACAAAGCCTTTGAAGCCAAGGCACCTGGGGCCTGCTATGTGCGTACCCTACGGCAATATACTCAGCAGAAGCATTATTCCCAACACAGTAACAAAGGCACTTCATACAGAAAGGCTATACGGCCCTGATGCTAAAGATTACAAGGTCGGGAGTTTCCCGTATTATCTTGATCTTGAAATCCAGATGAAGATGCTGAAATCCTTTGACAGGCCCATTATTCTGGTTGATGACACCCTGCATCACGGCTTCAGGCTGAAAACCCTGGACCCGATGCTGAAAAAAGAGAATATTGAGGTAAGGAAGATAATTGTCGGCATACTTTCCGGTAAAGGGAAGGAATTAATGGAAATTCAGGGGAATGACACCGATTGTGCATATTTTATTCCGCGGCTGAGAGAATGGTATAACGAAAACAACTTCTACCCCTTTATAGGCGGAGATGCTTTATGGAGGGGCATATACCCGAAAAGGAACCTGCTTCCCTCAATAAACCTGATACTCCCTTATACCTCACCCTCTTTTCTTAACGAAACATCGAAAAAATCAATATATATGCTTTCGCATACCGCCACGGAAAATGCGATAGAAATACTGACAACCCTGGAGGATGAATTCCAGGCCATCAATGAAAGGAGCCTGACCCTGTCTTCCATGGGGCAGGTGTTTATAACACCCAGGTGTCCCGATCACGGTAAAAACATGGACTATGACCTTAGCCTGAGCCCATCCTTCTATCTTAAAAACGATTTGGAGCTGTTAGACAGGCTCGAGCGAATCATATGCAATATATTTTAGGATATACATTTGATACATGTTTCGGATATCCTAAAATATATTCCTTGATTCATAGAATACGTCAAGACTACCAGTTATAATGAATCGGCTGCACACAGGCGTATTCTATATGAAATACATCGGGGGTAATATGATGTTTTATTACAGGCTATTCAACAAGACCCTGGTATCCCGGAAAAAATACCGGCAGTTGGAAGAAATCCCGGAAGCGGAAGCAGCTTCTGATACCGGACGTATATTTGTGCTGGACAGCAGCCCTCCCGGAGAAACAAGAAGAAGCTTCTGCGCTTCACAGCCCGACCTTGTTTACGCCTTGAAGGAAGGCCTTGATATGCTTCTTCTTCCCGAGTTAAAGCACAGCAACCTGCCGGATTGGATAATTAAAGCTGTCAGCGGCAATAATGTAACCAGGATCAATACCGAATACCCCAATTGGCAGGATGTGCTGCTTTATGAGACACCTGCAAAATGGAGAATAAATGTTGCAGGCCTTGGGGATGTAGGAGGAACTCTTGTCTCAGGCCTGAGGCTTCTGGGAGGCGGCTCGGTATCACATATAGGAATTTTTGATATAGATCCAAACAAAGTCAGGCGTTGGGAGTATGAGGCCAATCAGATACTGGACCCCAGCTGCGGAAATGCTCATCCTGATGTTGTTTCAATATCGGAAAAACAACTTTTTGACTGTGATATGTTCATATTCTGCATAACCGCAGGGGTGCCTCCGCTGAGCGAAAACCCGGGAGACGTAAGAAGGGCACAATATGAAGGAAATTCAAAGATCATCCGGGAATATGCCCAAAAAGCCCGGAAATGCGGCTATAAAGGCATATTTGCGGTAGTGTCGGATCCTGTGGATATGTTATGCAAGGCGGCCTTCGGCTTCAGCAATACCGATGACGACGGCAGGCTTGATTTCAATGGCCTTGCACCTGAGCAAATAAGAGGCTACGGGCTTGGAGTAATGCATGCAAGGGCAGCCTATTTTGCAGGCCTGGACAGGGAAACCGCTCACTACATAAAAGAAGGCAGAGCTTTCGGCCCTCATGGCGAAGGCCTGGTAATTGCGGACAGTATTGAAAACTACAACGACCGTCTTTCCCGTTATCTTACCGAAAAAACAAAAACAGCAAATCTGGAAGTCCGCAAGCTGGGCTTTAAGCCTTATATCGCTCCTGCCCTCTCATCAGGCGCCCTGTCAATACTTTCGACAATAAGAGGACAGTGGCATTACAGTGCTACCTTCCTGGGAGGAGTATACATGGGAGCAAGAAACAGGCTTCTTGCTTCAGGAATAGAGCTTGAGAGGCTTCCTGTTCCGGAGGAGCTTTTTTTGAGATTGAAAAATACATATGAAAGCCTGAGGAAAATGCCATGAACGATTATTATGTGATAATTCCCGGAAATGCTTCTCTGCAGCTGAAAAGAATGCTGGAGGCCGTATTGACGGGAAAAAATGCTTCATACATAACAGACAAGCAAAGCTTACCCGATCTCAGGGGAGTAAAGATAATAGTATGCGCTGAAATAAGCCCTGCCGGCTTATGCATACCCTTGTATGAAATATTGGAAGAGCTTCAAAGCCGGGGCTGCGATTCCCTGAAGGATTCTTCGGCAATACTGCTGCTGCACAGTTCCAGTGAATTATATACAAAGAGCACCGCTTCCTTTATAGTATTCCTGATGAATCAATTGGGCTGCCGTTTCCCCGGCCATCCTGCCGTAGAAGCTACAGGCAGCCTGTCAAACTTCTCCACCTGGAGAAAAATAAAGAAAGCCTCCCTTGAAGATATCTGCTTGGAGCTATGTACTTCACTGGGAGAAAGATTCGCCGCATACAATCCCGCAGCAGTTAAAAAACCGAAAATACTTGCGCTTCACTCCAGCCGGAAGGAGACCTCGAATACACTTGCCCTGTGGAATATGGTAAAAAACAGCCTTGAAGGATGCAGAATAAGCGAACTCCACGTGGAAAACGGCAGTATAGTTGATTGTAAAGGGTGTTCTTATAAAACCTGCAAGCATTTCAGCATGAACAACAACTGCTTTTATGGCGGCATAATGGTTAAGGAAATACTGCCCGCCATAGAAAAATCAGATGCGGTCATATGGCTTTGCCCCAATTACAATGACGCGGTATCCGCAAACCTTTCCGCAGTGATTAACCGTATGTCGGCATTATATGTAAAAACACCTTTCTATAATAAATCATTGTTTTCCATAATCGTATCCGGCAATTCAGGCAGTGATTCGGTAGCCAGGCAGCTGCTGGGGGCACTTTGCATAAACAAAGGCTTCAATCTGCCTCCCTATCATTCATTTATGGCTACTGCCAACGATCCGGGGACAGCTTTAAGGATATCCGGAATCGAAGCGGCGGCAAAGAAATTTTCAGAAAATATCGTAAATGAGCTAAAAATATAAATTGTTAAAAATTTAGCAGGAGTTTTGATTTTTATATAGAAATGTTGTATTATATATCTGAATGGATTAATATGCTATACTATTTTTTTGGATGAAAATGTACATGCCATAAGAAGTGATTGAATCAGAACCGGCTTGATAATCAGCAGTTATGTTTCTCATAATTTGCTTATTATATTAATAATAACAATTGGGAGGTTTTTAAAAAATGGCACATCAAGACAATATGAACCCTTTCTTAAATGCTCAGAAACAAGTAAAGACAGCATGTGATAAGTTAGGGCTGGATGCAAAGGTTTATGAAATCTTAAAACAACCGATGAAAGTATTGGAAGTAGCTATCCCAGTGAAAATGGATGACGGTTCACTGAGAATCTTTACAGGATACAGAGCTCAGCACAATGATGCTGTTGGTCCTACAAAGGGTGGAATCAGATTCCATCAGAACGTAAACAGGGATGAGGTTTGTGCCTTATCAATCTGGATGACATTTAAATGCTGCGTTACAGGTATTCCTTACGGCGGAGGAAAAGGCGGAATTATTGTTGACCCAACCACACTGTCTCAGGGAGAGCTTGAAAGATTAAGCCGAGGATACATACAGGCAATATATAAATTAATAGGCGAAAAAGTTGACGTTCCGGCACCGGATGTTGGAACAAACGGTCAGATTATGGCATGGATGGTTGACGAATATAATAAGCTGGTCGGCCGCAGTGAATTAGGAGTAATCACAGGCAAACCCGTTGAATTCGGCGGTTCATTAGGCAGAAATGCTGCTACAGGCTTTGGAGTAGCTGTTGTAGCAAGAGAAGCTGCTAAGAAATTAGGCATTGACTTCAAAGGTGCATCAATTGCCGTTCAGGGCTTAGGCAACGTTGGAAGCCACACCGCTTTGAACCTTCAGAAGCTTGGCGGAAAAATCGTTGCTGTTTGCGAATGGAACGGATCCATATATGACGAAAAGGGTCTCGATATTAACGCATTAGTTGCTTACATGAGACAAAACAAAAAGATCGTCGGCTTCCCGGGATCAAAAGAAATTACAAAAGAAGAATTCTTTGCATTACCGGTTGACATTCTTGTTCCTGCCGCTTTGGAAAACCAGATTACAGCAGAAGTTGCAGAGACTATAAGAGCAAAGTTTATCTGCGAAGCAGCAAACGGTCCTACAACTCCTGACGGAGATGAAGTTATCAATAAGAGAGGACTTCTTCTGACACCTGATATATTGACTAATGCAGGCGGAGTAACTGTATCATACTTTGAATGGGTACAGAATCTGTATGGCTACTACTGGACAGAAGCAGAAGTTGAAGAAAAAGAAGAAAGAGCCATGGTTGAAGCTTTCAATTCAATTTATGCAATAAAAGAAGAGTTCAATGTTTCTATGAGAGAAGCAGCTTACATGTTCTCAATCAAGAAGGTTGCAGCTGCTATGAAGGTTAGGGGCTGGCTGTAAGAAAACAACCGGAGGCCTGTGAATTATCACAGGCCTCTTTTATCGGACAATTGTCAACCTTATTATTTTTGTGGTTGACAATTGGCATTATCAGTGTGTACAATGGTATATATAGCATATTCATATAATTTCTTGGAGGATACATATGCAAAGAAAACTAACAGTAAAAGACTTGAGTTACATATCGTTATTCGCCACACTGATTTCTGTTTCCGGATATATTATCATACCTCTTCCTTTTTCCGCAGTTCCCGTAACTGCACAAACCCTGGCGGTAATGCTTGCGGGAAGCCTGCTTCCTGTCGGGCAAACTGTTTTAAGCCTCCTGGTTTTTATTCTTATGGGTGCGGCAGGCCTTCCCGTATTCTCAGGGGGCAGTGCCGGCATGGGCGCTATTTTGGGCAAGACCGGAGGCTACCTGATAGGCTTTGTTGCCGGTGCTGCCCTGATATCGGCCCTGAAGGGAAAAAAGCCGGGTTTTGTACGGCTTGCGGCGGCAAATGTATTGGGTGGGATTGTTGTGGTGTATTCCTTTGGAGTATTTTGGCTGAATTATGTCACAGGCATAGGAATTTCTCAGGCGGTCATATTCGGCGCACTGCCCTTCATTCCCGGAGATATTTTGAAAGTAATAATTGCATCCATGCTTTCCTTAAGGCTTTCCAAGCATATGAAATGATGGGACATGGGGGGTGGGGGAGACACGGGGGAGACACGGGGACGTTTCGCCTGTCCCTCAAGGGACAGGCGAAACGTCCCCGTGTCTCCCCCGTGTCCCCGTATCCCATCAGCTTAGGATAAGAATATCTCCTATTGCGATATTTTTATTCTTAACCGTACCTTCCGGCAGCTCAAGAGTCATATACGCTTTCTTTATAAAACCGCTGCTGCGCCACGGTTTTACTTTTTCCTTTATAAATATTACCCTGTGGTTCAGGTCCATGAAAACAACATCTATGGCGAACCTCATAAAGCATGTGTGTATGGAATTGCATCCCAGCATCAGAAGCCCTTCGTTTTTGCTTATCCGGCTTTTGAACATAAGCCCCATAAGGCGCTCCTTAAAGCTTCTTGCTATTTTAATTTCATCAACCACAATTCTTTTTTTTGTTTCGTTGTACAGCATAAGTGCCTCCCTTCTATCCGAAGGCTTCTATGATTTTAATGACAACAGGCCCCAGAATTACTATAAATATAGTGGGCATTATGAATATTATCATGGGGAGCAGCATTTTTACCGGCGCCTTCATAGCATTTTCCTTTGTCCTCTCCATTCTTTTCTGCCTCACCTGGGCGGATTGTATTCTGAGAACATTTCCTATGCTAACGCCCAGTTGATCAGCTTGTATAATGGAGCTGACAAAAGTAACAAGGCTTGGCACCGGAACTCTTTCAACAAGAGATTTGAAGGCATCCTTTTTTGATACCCCCACTTTCATTTCCTTCAGCACTATTGAGAATTCTTCCGCCAGCACTCCGGACATTTTTTCCACCAGCTTTGCTACTGCCCCGTCAAAGCTGAGGCCCGCCTCTATGGATACAGTAAGGAGATCCAGTACATCCGGGAGGCCCCTTTCTATTTCCTTCTGGCGTTCACTTATTTTGTGCCTGAGGTAAAATTTGGGAATAATATTTATAAGCACAAGAAGTATGCATACCAGGACAAGCATCTTCAACAGGGGTATATCCATGGAAATCAGCATAATAAC
>JAKJBU010000050.1 GCA_022706825.1 Bacillota bacterium | reverse complement strand
CACTGAGTTTCCAATATCCGCGGAGATTTACTGCAATGAGCCTAAGGTAGTATATAATCCTGTGAATAATAATTTCCTGGTAACCTGGTCGGATTATCCCAACTATGAGGAGTATTTGATATATGCCCAGATCCTGGACGATGAAGGGGAACCCTACGGGGATTCAGGGAATTTTGCCGTGTGTCCGGAAACAACGGGCATGGGCTATGGTCAGCGGCGGCCAGCAGTGGCTGTCAATACATCCAACGGTGACTATCTGATTGCCTGGGAAGAGGAGGCAGGGGGCGACCTGCAAGACGATATCTACGGGCAGCTTCTTGACCAGGATGGTGTGCAGATTGGCGAAAAGCAGACCCTGGTAAGCATGGACTGGTACCAGTCTGATTCGGTTCTTGCCTACAGCGCTGCCGGTAATAAGTATCTGCTGGCCTTTGTGGACAGCAATGATATCTTAGGCCGGTACATCGGGGCAAACGGGGTGCCTGAATCAGCTATTCAAGACATTGCCCTTGATCAAAATCGGCCTGATGAAGAACAATTTGATCCTGATGTCGTGGCGGATTCTGACGGCCGTATCCTGGTGGTCTGGGGGGACAATCGCAATGAAGACTGGATAAGCAATATATACGGCAGGTTCTTCAATACCGACGGAAATATGGAAGATGAATTTATTGTTTATCAGTCAGAGGTAGATCAATACGAGCCGAGTGCGGCTATTAATACTGCAGACGGCTCCTGTCTGGTGGCATGGCGGGATGCATACGACAGGTTATATGGCCAAAAGTTCACTGCAGATGGTACCGGAATTGGGGAGCCTGTTGAAATTGATTCTGATGGAGAAGGCTTTGGAAATGCTGCAATAGTCTATAACCCTGAAGAAAACAACTACCTGGCGGTTTATGAAGACTATAATAGCTACCCGCATAAAATAAAGTATAAAATACTGTATCCGCAGCAGCCTTAATTATAAACCGCAGCAGCTGCCCGCTGATAGAAAAATTAGTGAGGTAACGGTATGACTTTGAGTGATTTTACTATAACCTTTTGGGGTGTCAGGGGATCCCGGCCGGTGCCGGGACCCAGGACAGTCATATACGGGGGCAACACACCCTGTGTAGAAGTTAGAATCGGCAAGAGATTAATAATCCTGGATGCGGGAACAGGGATTACCAACCTTGGCTCCAAGCTGATGCAGGAGCCGGGCCCTGTCATCGGGGATATTTTTATCACCCATGTACATTGGGATCATATACAAGGTTTTCCTTTCTTCCAGCCCGCTTTCCGCATAGGCAACAGCTTTTGTCTTTACGGAGAAAGGAAGGGAAATGTTTCTTTTGCGGCATCAATTAAGAGAACTATGAGACATCCCCACTTTCCTGTTCCCCTGGAACACATGGGGGCAGCCCTGCATTTTACCGAAATTGAACCTGGGGATATGCTGGAACTGGGGGATGGCATTACCGTGCGGACAGCCGCAAACAATCATCCTGACGGGGGAATCTCCTACCGGATTCAGTACGGAAATAAATCCTGCTGCTATGTGACTGATTACGAGCATGGCCCGGAAAAGGCGCAGGCACTCCTGGAGCTGTGTGCCGGAACGGATCTGCTCATCTACGATGCTTGTTTTACCGCTGCCGAGTATCCCGGCTATCAAGGCTGGGGACATTCCACTTGGGAAGAGGGATTGGCCCTCCTTGAGGCAACGGGAGCCGGCCGGCTAATCCTCTTCCACCATAAGCCCGAGCGCAGTGATGAGGAAATGGCGGTTCTGGAAACGAATATAACCGGTCAATATCCAATGGTCAAAGCGGCCAGGGAAGGAATGGTGATTAGTTTATGAGTATCGCCAACGCCAAGCTGGGCGATCATCTGGAGGAACTGCTGAATATCGGAATTGCCCTGTCGGCGGAGAAGAATCATAACAAGCTGTTAGAACGGATTCTGAAGGAAGCCCGCAGGATTACCAATGCAGATGCAGGCACCTTGTATTTATGCGAGCAGGATCAGCTGGTTTTTAAGATTATTCATAATGATACCCTGGGAATATATCAGGGAGGGCAGGGGGAGCCCGTTGATTTACCTCCCGTTCCCCTTGACCCTGCCAATGTTTCTTCCTGGGCGGCATTACACAAGAAAAGTGTCAACATACCCGATGTTTATGCTGCCGACAATTTTGATTTCTCCGGTCCCAAGAAGTATGATGCTATCACCGGGTATCGCACCGGCTCCATGCTGGTGGTTCCCTTGGAGAACCATGAGGGGGAAGTGAACGGTGTCCTTCAGCTTTTGAATGCCAAAAATGAAAAGAGCCAAATCATACCCTTTGCCCCCGAACTGGAGAAGATTGTTTTTTCCCTGGCTTCCCAGGCGGCCGTATCCTTAACTAATATGCAGTATATTCAAGAGATTGATAATCTTTTTCATTCTTTTGTCCAGGTCATGGCTACGGCTATTGATGCCCGTACCCCTTACAATGTCAACCATACCCGCAATATTGCCCGACTGGCGGAAAAATTTGCTGCCTATATTGACAGCTTGGCCGGCGGGCCGTTCAGCAGCGAAAAATTTCCCGAGAGCCGGACAGCCCAACTGGTCATGGCGGCATGGCTCCATGATATCGGTAAGGTGGCTATCCCTTTGAACGTTATGGACAAGCCCAGCCGATTGGGGGAGCGGATTGAGTATGTGCGACAGAGGCTGGAACTGGTGGAAAACCGCCTCATCAGGTCTTTTCTGGAGAAAAAAGCGGCCGGGGCAGCCGGCAGGGAACAGGAAGAGGGGCACCGGCAGCAATTGGATCGTCTCAGCCAAGCCCGGGAACTCATTGAGAAAGCCAATCACCCGGCAACTTTTGTGGATCAGGATTTAGTCCGGGAGTTGTCCGAGCTGGCCCAATGGGAACCTTTGCCGGGAGTGAGGCTTTTAATGGATGAGGAATTCAAATGCCTCAGCATACCCAAAGGCACACTGACCGCTGAAGAACGAAAGGTCATGGAGAGCCATGTGGCTGTTGCCCAAAGGATGTTGGAAAATATACGCTTTAACAGCCGTTATAAAGATGTGCCTGCTTGGGCCTTGAGTCATCATGAGTTGCTGGACGGAACAGGCTACCCCCAAGGCTTAAAAGCCGGGGAAATTCCCTTGGAAGCCAGGATTCTTGCTGTTCTGGATGTCTATGATGCTTTAACAGCTTCGGACAGGCCTTATAAAAAGGCCATGCCTTCCAATGCAGCCTTAAACATCCTGGAAAAGATGGCCGAGGAGGGGAAGTTGGATAACCTGCTTGTGGCGGCTTTTAAAGAGAGCCGGATCTGGGAGGAATAAAGGGAGTTGTGCTGATGAAAAACAATATTTTTAATAAAAAATACATTTTGATATTTTTGCTTTGCATGATTCTTGGCTTTTCTGCCTATGTGGATATCTTCACCACTTTGGACAGTAAACTGCAGGACAGCTTCCTGAGGAAAAGCGGCCCTGTAGATACGGAAATTGTCCTGGTGGCTATTGATGATCAGAGCTTGGAGGATCTGGGCCGCTTCCCATGGCCCCGCTATGTTCACGCAGAACTATTAAGGATCCTGTCCCAGGCTCAGCCGGCAGCCATCGGCATTGATATAATTTTCAGTGAGGCTGCCGATGATCCGGAAGAAGACCTGGCCTTGGCAGAAGCTATCCGGGAGGCAGGCAATGTTGTCTTGCCCGTCTATGCCGGCCTGGAGGGCTTTTCCGCCAGGCAGGGAGCCATCAAAACCGATAATCTGGTGGTTCCTTTTCCGGACTTCCCCGATTTATTCATTACCGGGCATATAAATACTTTTCCCGACCCGGACGGAATCATAAGAAAGACCGCCCTGTATCTGGATTACCAGGGCCAAACCGTTCCCAGCTTCGCTTGGCGTATCTATGAGCAGTATTGTAAGAGCAAGGGGCTGCCTGCTCCCGACCTGAACCGGCTGCCCCTGGATCCCATCAAAAGGCTGGAAATAAACTATGCGGGCATTCCCGGCGATTATGAGCATGTCAGTTACTCCCAGGTAATAAGCGGAGAGGTGCCTCCCGAATTCTTCCGGGGCAGAATTGTCCTGGTGGGTTCCTATACTGTGGGAATAGGAGATTTTTACTTTACTCCCCTGGCCCCAGAGGTACCTATGTATGGAATGGAAATTCATGCCAATATCATACAGAACCTGCTCCGGGGCAGCTATCTGCAGAGAGCGCCTTTCAGTGCTTCCCTGCTGGCCATAGTCATTTTTGGGGCAGCGGCAGCTTTTGGCTTTACCCGGCTCAACCCCCAAAAGGGCGTGCTGCTCCTGGCAGTACTGGCAGCATGCTATCTGGCCGTCGCCCGACTGATGTACGACAAGGGGTATCTCCTTTCTTTGCTTTATCCCTTGCTCCTGCTGGCTTTGGGCTATTTGGTGGCTTTGGCAGCTAATTACATCAGCGAGTTGCTGGAACGCCGCCGCATCACCGGTGTCTTCAGCCGCTATGTGGCTCCCCAGGTAGTGGACAAGCTCCTGGAGGGCGGCGAAAAAGCTTTGCAGCTGGGAGGAAGCAGGCGGGAGATTACAGTTCTGTTTGTAGATATTCGGGGTTTTACCCCCCTTTCGGAGGCTGCCGCCCCTGAAGAGGTGGTTGAAATCCTCAACGAATACCTGACCTTGGTGGCCCAGTGTATTTTTAAATACGGAGGCACCCTGGACAAATTCATCGGGGATGCGGCCATGGCTATGTTTAATGCTCCTTTGGATCTGGAGGATCACTGCTTAAAAGCCGTCCAAGCGGCTTGGGCGATGAAGGAAGGGGCAACTCCCCTGCAGCAGAGGCTGGAAGAAAAATTTGGCCGCACTGTCCAGTTCGGCATAGGGGTGAACACGGGACCGGCTGTCATAGGGAATATCGGAGCCAGCTTCAGAATGGACTATACAGCCATTGGCGATACCGTCAATACCGCTGCCCATCTGGAGAGCAATGCCAAACCGGGCCAGATTCTGATATCCCAGGACGTATATGAAAAGGTAAAGGAAAGAGTAGCAGCCGCCAACCTGGGCGAGATCAAGGTCAAAGGGAAAGCCCAGGGAGTTAACGTCTTCCAGGTCGATGGTGTGCATCAGTAAAGCTTTTGTTATGGATTGTGTATATGACCGTATCGAGATTTCACGGACAGGGGTGACCCTGTCCGTCAATTATGAGTGCAGCAAGTTGATTAATGGCACATCTGCTAATGGTGAAAATTCAGGGAGAGGAATATCAGGGAAATGACACATTTTAAACAATTATCAGAAGTACTAAGAAATTATTACGATATCCCGGATCAGGAATTGGACAAAATAAACAGTTTGTTCTATCCATGCAAACTAAAAAAAGGAGAATATTTTGTAAGAAGCGGTTATATGGCAGATTCAATCGGTTTTATCGTGACCGGATTATTGCGGTATTTTTATACTGACAAAAATGGAGTAGAGTATACCAAGGCTTTTGCGGCAGAAAATGATTTTGCGGTATCATATGCAAGTATGCTTCTGAAGAAACCTTCGGCTTTTCAATTGAGGCATTGGAAAATACCGAATTGCTTTGCATCAATTATTCAGACTGGGAGAAGCTGCTGGACAATGTACCATGTTGGAATATTGTCGCTCGAAAGGTTGTAGAAAAGGTATATATTATGAAGCAGATGCGCGAGATAGAATTACTTCTTGAGGATGCTCAAAGCATGTATATTCATTTTATGGAACAGTACCCTATGCTGCATAAAAGACTAAAACAGCATTATATTGCTTCATATTTAGGTATTTCACCGGTCACCTTAAGCAGAATTCGCAGAAAAATGAGTAATTATTAACCTATATTAATGAAAATAAAACCTCTGACTATATACTCAAGCTATATAGAGGAGGTAGATACAATGAACACAAAGAACAATGTTGTTTTATATTTTGAGCCGTGTAAATCCGCGATATTCAGAGAATAAAGCAATGGCAGAAACGGCAGTGTTTGTACTTAATTGAGCATTCTATAAATTCATTTACTTGAGGAGTTTCTTAATGAATTTTCTATATAGATTCTCTCTTTTTTTTCTTAATATAACTCCGGCTTCAAGGCAAACTGGAAATGTGATTATTGGGAAGAGAGTATAGTGAGAGGCTTTCACACCGTCCAGTCCGACAGTACAGTATACGGATATTACGCCTGGAACTCCCTTATCCTGGTAGGCAAAGCGGAGGGCAACAAACTCAGCGGACATATATACGACGGTATTTTCGAAATAAGGATGAACCCTGACGGGAAATCCTACTCGGGTTTCATATTTGATAACAGTGCGGCAGAAGCCGGTTATTGGACGGGTATCAGGAAATAATAAACCCGAATGCATAGATGCACCGCAAGGTACATTTTTTTTGTTTACTTTATCTGAAGGGTGCTATATGGTATAATCCTCATGGGAGAACTGATCAAGTATATTAATAGAGTAATAAAGTAAGGAGATGGCGGAGTGGAATGCAGTTATAATTCAAATGCCGTAGAGATTGAAGTGATAAAAGTCAATGGTTCGGAGAGCAAAATTAAAAATGAGCAGGTTGTAACAGAACGGGCACTTACTGTCTACCTGAACGGACAGGAGTTTGTGACAATGGTCTATTCTCCGGGGCATGAAAAAGAACTGGTAACCGGTTTTCTGGCTTTGGAAGGCATCATTAAGAGGCCCGATCAATTGGTCAAGTTTTCTTATGATATGCAGGAAGGGCTGGCCTGGGCAGACACTGCGGAAAAAAGTATTTTAGGGGAAACCCTGTTTTTGAAGCGGTATATGACATCCTGCTGCGGCAAAGGCCGGACATCTTTCTACTTTGCCAACGATGCCAGGCTTGCTCAAAAAATTGACAACCCTTTACAAATAACCTCCAAAGACGTCAGTTACTATATTAATCTTATGGAAGAAAAGTCGGAATTGTTTCGCCGGACCGGCGGAGTACACGGAGGGGCGTTGGCTTCTGACGGACAGCTTCAGTATTTTGCCTTTGACATTGGGCGGCATAATGTTTTGGATAAGCTATACGGGCAAGCTTTTTTGGAGGGTATCGATATCTCCCGGAAAATAATTGTTTTTAGCGGCCGTATTTCCTCTGAGATTTTGATAAAAACGGCCAAAATGGGATGCCCGATATTGATAGGAGTTTCCGCTCCTACCGATTTGGCGCTTGACCTGGCCAAAGAGCTTGGAATTACAGTTATTGGCTTTGCCAGACAGGAGCGTATGAATCTATACACACATCCGGAGCGGATTATAATTTCCGAAGAGCGGTCTTTTTAGAAGATAGGTGACAGGCCCCTAACTTATCTGCTTAATTATAGGGGAATTAGTGTCAAGCACGAAGGTTAAACTGTTATTGAATGATTGGCAGCCTTCTGGTATTATGTAGGCAGCATATACCAGGAGGCAATTTTTATGGAGAGGCCTTGGAGAGAGGAAAATGAAATGAATAAGACATATAAGTATGAGGCCGCCATTCAGAAAGTCCCCGACATAGACGGTGCATATGTCGAATTTCCTTATGATGTGAAAATTGACTCAATTATATTAATGAGTCTTCATCAGAAACGGAATGATATATTCGGCGGAATTGGCTACCACATGCCCGCAATTGGGAAGCAAATGAATTACAGCTGATGGTATAAGGCGGGAGAGCCTTTGCGCTGACTTTTCAGCATCAATAATAGCATCATTTTCTCCATCTATAAAGAGTATCGGCATGTTAAGCCTCAGTAATTGTTCATCAGCAAATACAGGCAGCTCCCGAATCGGATTGTAGTTTTCAACAATTAAATTCATAAAATCGAGGACTTCCTTTGGAATGCTTTGTTCTCCCATTATGGAAGGGCTCACCGGTACAGTTCCATTCGTCTGCCGCGTTTGGTCCGCATTAATAAGAAATTGCGGACGGATCTGTGCAAGTCCGCCGGATGCTATCAGAATCAGCTTGGAAACGCGTTCCGGATAAGCTGTGGCAAATTTGAGGGCCATCCAGCCGCCCAGTGAGTTGCCGATTAAAGCGGCTCTTTCAAGGCCGAGGGTATCAAGGACATCCTTCATCCAGAGTGCAAAAGCGTTTGAGCATAGATCGGGCCTGTATTCCTCGCTGTTTCCGGCTTCACCGATAATGTCAACGGCATAGACTCTGAAATAATTGGATAAGGCCATGATTTCGGGAAACCAGAACGCACTGTTGCTGCAGGAGCCGTGCAGCAGAATAATGGGCGGGTTCGACTCATGGCCGGCGGTTAGCATAAATGTCCGTCCGAAGGTGGTCTCGACGTATCGCTGTCCGAAGGGGAACTGATCAAGCACGCGGTTATAATAAGCCCTAACCTTGTCCCGTCCTGCCTCAGTTTTGAATACGCTTTTCTTCATATCAATCACTCCTTTTCATTATGTTCTGTCAGTGAGGCTATCGTGTCCATCATCACTGCCATAAAGCGGATGTCACCCCAGAGTGTAACGCGAACCATATTTTCACCCTCGATATATTGCGACTGCATGGACGATTGGCCGTATTCCGGCGGTTTGGAGTTCAGGGCAGCTGTCAGTGTATTCATGATACGAATGGCATCCTCTTTTCCGCCAGCAGTGATATCGATAACCGACGAGGCGCTGATGCAATGGACAGGCCGGTTTCCGGAACAGGATCCATCGTCACCGTTACTCTCGACAAATGTGCTTAAATCATGGCCCGTGATGCGCCAGCCCTTGCCAACCTTTGATGCACGCAGTTTTCCCTCCCGGATATACCGCTGGATGGTCTTAGGATGAATGTCCAGCATGTCTGAAATCTGCTGGACGGTATAATAACCTTTCATTACATAACACTCCCTATAGTTACTTATAAGGTAATAATAAGGAATAATGAGAAACATGTCAAGAAGTTTTTTTATTTGCCAGCTTAATTGAAAGGCGAGATGCCACTTTGTAAATCGAAATGCAATGTTTGTAACCGACAAGTGAATATTTGTAAACGAAACGCAGCTTTTGTAACCGAGATGCTACCTTTGTAAATGAAAAGCCATTTTTGTAACCAAAATGCAGTTTGATTTTATGGTTTTTCTACGGTATGATAATAGAAAATTGCATGCCAAACGGAGGTCAATTCCCTCTCGATTTTTTTGTAATCGGAGAATCGACCCCTGCTTTATGGGTTAGCATGGATAGTTGGCGGCAGTTTTTTAGTTCTATCTTTTGAGAAGAGTTGGTTTTAACAGGATGTCATCGGCTGCTACCGGAGAACATCCAAGCTTGTGTAGAACCTCTTCTCCGTGGTAGAAGCTGAACGTTTCGTATGGGCTACGATTGTTCAGCTTTTTTCTTTTGTAGGAATTGATGTGGTTCATCATCCGAGTGATATCCTCCTGCTCCAAGTTATTGAAGCATGTCCCCTTGGGGAGCACCCTGCGAATCAGGCTGTGATTGACTTCAATGGCGCCTTTCTGGTGAGGACTGCCTGCATCACAGTAATAAATATACGTTCGCAAAGTGCCGTTCTGATAAGGTCCGTATTCGATGGCCTTGGGATTAGAAAACTCACTGCCGTTGTCTGTCAGAATAACAGGGAATAGCTTTCTAAACAGTTCACGCTCTAACTTTTGATCGAGGTCATTGAATATATCAATCACCGATTGCGAGGTATTGGATTCACGAAGATATGCAAGCATCAGATTCGTTTCTACAAAGTGTATCGTCAGCATGCATTTGCCACCCTTGCTTCCAATGACAGAGTCCATTTGAACAATCGTTGTATCCGGATTCTTGTCTATGAAGCTCTGGAATGCCTCATAGTTGCGTCCAATCCTACAGCCCTTGTCCACTTTGAATTCCGGTTTTTTGTAGCGCTCACGGAACTTCACTTTTCTGGGCAAATCGATGTTGCGCACATCCAGAAGACAGGCATCGATGTAGTTGTAGATGGTTTTCTCGCTGCACATGAGCTCATCTTCATGGGACACATAAATCTGGTGGATGGATTGCCCCTGCAGCACTAGTGGACTGATAATTGCGTTAAGTCTGGCAATCTCTTTTTCGCAGATACACAGGCCGCTGCGGGATTCCGATACGGTTTCATGAGCTTTGATGTGGGCATGCTCCGCATCGTAGAGATTTTTCATCAGGGTACATTTGTTGATTTGTTCGCAACCATTACAGATATAAGGCACCCGGAATCGAGCCGTACAGATTTCTTCAATAAAGTCCGGACAGTTGTCGTTGCACCTTGGGCAAAGCTTGCAGTATACTGACGAAGTCCTTGTGCATTCCTTGCCGCAGATACCTTTCTTTCTGCAGTTGAAGCGGTTCTTGCAAGCATTGTATGAAAACCCCGGATACCCGGTGGCAACTTCCGAAAGATATTTCCGGACTTCTCTGGAAATCGTGGTCGGGCTCTTATCCAATCTGCGGGCGATTTCTTTAAAGGATAGACTTTCTTTAAGATATTTCTGAAGGGTCAGCCTTTCTTCGTAAGTAAAATATTTCGACATGGTAACTCTCCTTTTCGCCGCCAACCTATTCAGAATACCTCGCATCGAAAAGGTGTGCAAACAAAAAGACTGGTTCATCACCAATCTTTTGTAAGCCAGGATGCAACCACCTGGTGTCAATAAATTCTATAGCTTAATAAAGTTCAATTCGAATCGATAGGGTTGCATTTCGATTTGCAATTGACGTTTTTATTTGCCATTGTTTCCGCAAGAAAATACATGATATCATAAATATAGCATTAAATGCAAATTACTATCATATACGAATAATTAAGGGATGCGAAGAATGAGAAGGATTATTTCTTTATGGAAAAGTTAGTTATCGGAATATTGGCACATGTTGATGCCGGCAAGACGACGTTATCGGAAAGTATGCTTTATGTAAGCGGAAAAATCGGAAAGCCGGGAAGGGTGGATAATAAGGATGCCTATTTAGACACCTATGAGCTTGAAAGGGCAAGAGGAATCACCATTTTCTCCAAACAGGCCGTATTAGAAATAGGTGAGACTCAGATAATTTTAATGGACACCCCGGGGCACGCAGATTTTTCGGCTGAAATGGAGAGAACACTCCAGGTGCTAGACTATGCCGTTTTGGTGATAAGCGGTGCGGACGGAGTACAGGGGCATA
>JAKJBU010000004.1 GCA_022706825.1 Bacillota bacterium | reverse complement strand
CTATTCACCACCGTCCGATGCCGGTGACATGGAGCTTACAATGTCCGCCGACGGGAAAAGCTTTACCGGCAGATGGCGCTACGGTTCAGAAGGAAGCTGGAGTAATTGGGATGGCAGCATGCGTATTACTGAGGTTATTCCCGCACCAAAACCGGCAGCAACATCTCCTGCACCTGTAATTACAACAACTCAGGCCAATTCGGCAGGAAGCAATGCAGAAACATTTGAATCCGGATCAAGGATAATGTGGCAGCCTGCTGACGGATTGGGATACAGGCTGTTCAGGTCAACCTCCAAAAGTGACCTTGGCATATCAGTAACTGACTTTTATATAACCGGCACCTCTTATGCTGATGTAAATATTGAAGCCAACACCACTTACTATTACACTGTAAAGCCGGTACTCGCAGAAGCAAAACCCTTCGAAGGAATAGATGAAAAACTGGGTGCTGCAATTGCCACATATACAGTAACAACAGGCAGCCAGGTCTACAAGCCCGGAAGCTTTAAGCACTTCATCATGCTCAAGCTTGACAACCCGAATATGAGTGTGGACGGAGTAATCCAGGAAGTGGACCCGGGACGCAGCACCTCACCTATGACCATTGCAGGAAGAACAATGGTACCAATCCGTGCCGTCGTGGAAGCCATGGGAGGCACGATAGGATGGGAGCAAGACACACGTAAGATAACACTAACAGCCAGAGGAAATGTGGTTGAAATGTGGTTGGACAAAACTGATATAAAAATAAACGGAGTCAGCCAGAAAATGGATGTAGCCCCCGTATCTAAGAACGGAAGAACCTTTGTACCGGTAAGATTTGCAGCAGAGAACCTCAACTGCAAAGTGGACTGGATTAACAGCACCAAGGAAGCAGTCATAGTATACGAAGAATAATCCTGAGTATGGATAATATCAGCTCCTCTCCGTAAAAAGGGGAGGAGCTTTATTCCTAAAGGGGGATAGCGCTTTGAATACAATTAAGCGTAAACTTATGATTTATATGATGCTGAGCAGTTTTGGGATTCTTATTTCCTTTACGCTCTTTGCCGGGTATTTCCATATAGTTGTTGTATTCTCGATTCTGACAACTATCCTGCTCTTGGTATTCTCTCTGAATGAATACAGAAGGTATGCCTTTGCAAGGCTGATAATAGAAAATAAAATCATTCATATTGAAGCGGCTGAAACAGAATCCGAATCCAAAATGAATAAGTCTATTGAAATCTTTGTATCCTGTTTTGGAATTCTGCTTGATTCAAAGATAATTAAATTCAATACCGAAGGAATCAGCCTGAAAAAAGTTGAAGTCGGACATGATTATATCCTATTGGCCTATGGTAAGGGAGAAAAGTATAAAACTATAAGACTGCTGCATAGCAATATTAATGAACCTGAACTCCGGGATATCATTGAGAAATTCCGCCGTGAGACAGGCATCATTCCGGAATTGGCCGGCTGAAAAAATGGGTATTACTGTATGCCATCTGCTGCAGTTATTGCCGTTATTGCATTACCAATTTATACTAGATAAACGGAGTATATAATTATGGATGAATATAAACAAACCAAATTCTATTGGGAAATTGATGTGCCCATATTCAAGAATAATGCGATTTTAAAGGATCTGGGAATTGCGCTGGGAATTCCCTTCGGGCTGCTTATCCTCATTCTCTTTATTGCTTCAGGAGGCGACGTTTCCGCTGACGGAATAAAATATCCCCTGACCTTAATCGGTCTATTATTTATTGCGGGTTTTCTGTTTATCATGGTTGTATATGGGGGCAGATACTCTGCCGGTTATCTAATTGATAAGAACGGAATCCTCAACTACACTCAAAGGAAGCAAGCGAAGAAAAACCTTATTGTAAACTCATTGCTCATTATCATCGGGCTGTTTTCAAAAAGGCCCTCTGCAGCAGGTGCCGGATTGCTGGCTCAAACAAGGCAATCGGTATTTATAGCATGGAAAAGCATAAGAAAAGTAAAAGTATATCCCAAATCGAGATCTATAGTTGTTATTGGGGGTTTTGCGGAAAAAATCGCTTTGTTCTGTAATGAGGACAACTTTCATCTGGTTAGTGACATTATATTAAGCAAATTCAATGCAAATGGGGAATAGCCGTATGTTCAGAACTAATCTGAAAAAAAGAATCGGGCCTTTATTAGTAATGCTTATTGCAGTTATGATGATTGCCTTGGGCTTGCTGCGGATTTCCCTGGGGTTTGCCGGTGAAAAGGACACTGCTGTAATAACCGGCATTCGAAGGCAGGGTGGCGAAAGAGGCGAAGCAATACCCAACAGGTACACCTATGTTGTAAACTATGCTTTCACGCTTCCTGACGGAGAGAAAATAGACGGATTTACTTATGATATACGTGATGCGGTTTATATTAAAGTATCGGACTCAAACATCAGAATGACTCCAATCAGATACTTCAAGGCTTTACCCCATATAAACGCACTTGAGAGCGATTCCGGGCTAAAGGCGGGCAATCTGATACTAATTGGAATAGGTATTTTCATGATAAAATTCGTAAAATGAGGTTCCTCCGATATAGCATTATATATCTAAGAGTCTTCCAGTAAACCGTATTTTATCTTTATGCGATTAAACAGCTTTATCCAGCTCTTTGAAAAAATTCCCAGGAAAAAAGTATTTGCAAGCGCATGCATCAAATCAAAATAAAAGCTAGCAGAAAGGCCTCCAATAATTGTCATCAGGTTCAACGGCCTTATGAATCCTATGATGTACCATGCATCCATTATCCAACCGAATATGAATCCCCAGGAGAATCCAAACATTAATATTCCATACCTGCTTTTAATCCAGACCGTATTTCTTAAAAGTCCGGCCGTAAGCCCCATCAATCCCCAGGCAAGCATCTGCAGTAAAGTCCACGGACCCTGGCCGAAAAAAATATTTGACAGGATTGCCGATACAGATCCCACCATGAAGCCGGATTCCGGGCCGAATACAATGCCGGTAACAATAATAACAAAAGACATTGGTTTAAAATTCGGCAGAGGTGCGAACAATATTCTGCTGATTGCCGCTATTGCTGCAAGCATCGAAATCAGAACCAATTCCCGCGGGTCCTGCTTTTTTGTCTCGAATCTTATCATAGGCATGCCCTTATCACATCCTCATATGTTATTGCGTGAGGCAGATAATCCCTTACCGCCCGGTTAATCGAAGTAGTATAAAAGTAATTGCCGCTGAAAAACCTTGAAGGTTCAGCGCAATCTGATATAGAACCGTCAAACAGCATTGCGCATTTTTCAGCATAGTGTGCTGCAAACTCAATATCGTGGGTTGCCATAACTACGGAAGTACCTTTACCCTTAAGGCTTTTTAACAATTCTGCAAGTTTTTCCTTTGATATGCTGTCAAGCCCCTTGGTAGGTTCATCAATCAACAGTATCTCCGGTTCATGAATCAAAGCACATGCGACAGCCAGATTTTGCTGCTGGCCTCCGCTCAAATCATAGGGATGCCTGTCCGTTAAATCCTTCAAGCCGAATAGTTCAATAAGCTCTTCCATTTTTGCTTTGCTTCCGGTTTTTAATGAGTTCTGCAATGCAAATTCAAGCTCCTCCTTTACTGTATCCAATGTGAAATGAAGCAAAGGATTTTGCGCAACATAGCCTATTATACCGTTTCTTTCAGACTGTTTCATATAGGTGATATTCTTCTTTCTGACACAGATGCTGCCCTGCTGCGGGGTTATCAGCCCGGCCATCGCCAGCAGCAGCGTGCTTTTGCCTGACCCGTTGCCGCCCAGTATAGCCATGAATTCCCCTTTCATTATTTTAAGTGTCAGTTTCTCTAGAACCATGGGCTCTTCCCTGGCATATCTAAAGCCGATATCCTTACAGTTAATGATCTCTTCAACCCAATCCTTCTTGATTTCCATATCAGTCAACCCGTTAACACTGCATCTGATATTTTGCATAAACTGCTTTCCTTCTCTTACGCTCATGGGAATGCCGCACCCTGGGCCTTTGCCTTTCTCCTTTGAAAGGCTGAAAAACAAACGTACTATTGGAGGGATAGATTTAACTGCATATTCGTCTTTGGCTTCCATAATCTCCTTTGATACCCCATCCGGAGAATTGCAATACTTAATAATACTCCCATCCATATAAACAACCCGGTCTGCTATTGAAAAAAGCTCTTCCAGCCTGTGTTCGCTAATTATTACAGTAACAGAAAATTCCCGGTTTATCTGATGAATCAAGCTTATAAGTTCACGGGCTGCTACCGGATCAAGCTGAGATGTAGGCTCATCCAATAAAAGCAGCTTCGGCTCTGTTAGCATGACAGAACAGATGTTTATTACCTGCTTCTGGCCTCCTGACAGTTCTTGCACCGGCTTATGCAGATATTCAGTCAATCCGAAAAAAGCGGCCATTTCGGATAGCTTCTTATTTATAAAATCAGGTGCATACCCAAAATTCTCAAGGGAAAAGGCCAGCTCATGAATCACCGTATCCATGACAATCTGGCTGTCCGGTTCCTGGAACACCATTCCTATCTCTTTTGCACTTACCTCAGCCTTTAATTCATCTAAGGCCATACCTTTGTACAGTATATCTCCGGTTTTAATGCCCGCAGGACTTATCTCTCTTTTTATATTACGGAGAAGTGTCGTTTTCCCTGAACCTGATGGTCCGCATAATACAATAAACTCTCCTTGCCCGACGGTAAGATTTATTCCTGAAAGAACCTTTTTTGTATCTCCCGCATAAGTAAAATTAAAGTTGTTTATTTGTAACAGTGCCATATTAAGATTTCCCTTCCCTCAACAATTATTGGTATAAGCAACAGCAAACAGAAGGCAGAATAAAAAACAATGCCGGTAATATCCATGCTTATGATTTCCAAGGACGGAAAAATCACAAGCTTTCCATATCCAAAATATAAACCAATGGAAGTGATAGCCGATAGTATTGCAATTGATGCCATAATCAGCCAATCCCTGCCATCTATCCTGTATTTCATATAGCTGCTCCTTTTTGCAATTCCATAGCCTCTCCCTTTCATCGAATCGGCAGTTTGCAGTGCTCCTTCAAGAGACCAGGAAATAAGAATCTTCAATATTTGCATACCGTCCTTTGCCCTCTTTACGGCAGTTCCTTCCGTCATATCCAGCCCCCTGGCTTTCTGAACAATGGATATCTGCTTCATCCTGTCAGTAAGCAAAGGGACAAAGCCCATTGACATCATTATCAGGAATGCTGTTTTGGGAAGGATGGATGAGAAAAGATACAGGAATTTATGATTATCCACTGCCTGACGGAAACAAATAAATGCAATAAGTATTGTCAGCATCGACAGCATCATAGTGAATCCGTATACAACAGCTTCAAAGGTCACAGCCTGTTCACCGAGAAAAAACAGAACCCTCTCCCCTCTGTGGTTTATGAGAGGATTTATTATCAGTACCGCAATACCTGTCAGCAGGTAATAATGCCATGAACCGGACAGGCTTCTGCCCTTTTCATGCAGCAATAGCCAGGTTATCAAAGCTATGGGCATTGAGGCCAGGTAAGCAGGATGGTACAAAATCATTGCAAAAGCCATTATTACGGTATAATATGTAAAGCATACTCCGGGATGTACCGACGAAAATCCTGCATTCATTCCTGAGCTCCTCCTGATTCCGTATCAAACTCCCTTCCTAAATCCACCGTATACAGCCATTCGATATAATCTCCGTCTTTCACTTCATATTTGCCCGCACCTACATTGGATATTTCCCCGTTTACTCTGTAAATCCAGCCGCTCTTGGGACCGTAATCGAATTCATAGGTGTTCCCAATGCCTTTTACATATGCCATGGCTTTGATTCCGCTGCATTCCAGCTGTATACTGTTTAGTTCTGCAGTTCTTTTCAAAACATCAATTACCGTATCCCCCTCATCAATATTTACTGCCGTATCTGCAAGAATTATCCCCACATCCTTATGTCCCGTAATGGAAATATGTACCTTGGCAGTTGCTGCTTCTTGATTTACTACATGCTCTTCATTATTTTTACTTTCCGATTTACTCTCCGGTTTAATACTTGTTTTACCATCCGGGATATCTTCTTTTTTTGTACCCTTTATGCAATTGCTTTCATCAGACAATACCGGCTTTGAAATCTTCTCCGAATTCGGAATGTCCGCATCTGCTGCATTGCCGCACCCTGATAAAATTATCAGAAGTACTGCATATAATAAAAATGTGAATCTTCTCATATTACTCTCCCGCATTAAATAATGGATTTTGCTCCTGCCTGTATTTTTACAGGCAGGAGGCTTAATATTATTATTGCTTCATATTATAGAGTCTTACTCCGACAGCTGCTGCCATTTCACGGCTGACATAACCCTTCGGGTTGAACATATTACTTTCCCCCATCATAATACCGTTATCGTAAACAGCCTCAATAGCCTGCCTTGCCCATTCCGAAGCAATGTCCAAGTCATTTATCCTGCTGCCTGATGCTTTTTCACCAAGATTAAAAGCTCTGGCCGTCATGACAGCCATCTCCTGCCTTGTAACCGGTTTGTTGGGGTCGAAGGTGACTTCTGTAACACCGTTAATGATACCCTTTTCTCTGGCCCTCAGAACGTATCCTGAATACCATGAACCCTCTTTTATGTCATTGTATACCGGCGTAAAGCTCTTTGACGGTTCTTCTCCCAAAATCCTTAAAAGCAGCGCAGTAAGCTCTGCCCTTGAAATGTTCCTCCTGGGCTCAAACCTTTGCCCTGAAGCATCTGTTTTTATCCCTTCCATCAGTCCCTGCTCAGAGGCCTTGGCAACATACGGCAGTGCCCATTCGGAAATCGCATGAAGGTCTGAATATGCCCCATTAGGAACCTGCAGGGAATAAAGCTTGCCTGAACCGTTAACATACATGCTGTATGAAGTGATGGCCATTAAAGCCTGTTCCGTGGCCATTTCATCACTGTCTCCATCCAATGTATGTGAAAATCCGCCGTCCTCCTTTTTATATTTCAGCAGGCAGGTCAGCAAATCCCCATCATACATGCCGAACTGTATGCTTCCCGGATCCTTACCAAGAGATGTAAGAGCTATGATAATCTGTGAAATGCTCTCACTGGTTTGCTCCTCTTCCGGTTTCAGGTTAGATAACCAATCAATAGCTTTCTCTACGGATGAAGCAGCGCTTTCGCTGCTGTAACCGGACAGTGATTGCAGTGCCATAGCTGTCAAATCTATGTCGCTTTTCTCATCTTTTGCAAGGCAGAAGCCTCCGTCTTCATTCTGGTATTCAAGTATCAGTGAAACAAGCTTATCTCTCGTCCACCTTGCGCCTGACGGAATACTGTAAGGTCCGCTGTCCAATGCTATCAGCGCAAAAACCGGCCCTGTGACTCCCTGCCTGTCGATTTTCTCCATGCTGAACAGCTTTTCAATCAGATTATTTCCGTCTATGTTCGCAGGATTCATTCCTGCTGCACTTGCAGCCAGAACCATCCTTGCAATATCGGTTGCACTTCCGGAACCCGCTGCATGTTCATTAATGTATACCTTTAGGGATTCAATATATTTTTCGGGTATGCTCCGGCCTGCCCTTTGCAGTGCGAAAACAGACCAATCCGAAATGTTTTCCTGTGTGAGTATTTTATTAGCTGAATTCTGAATATTCTCTGACAATGCTTTCTTTATTGCCTCATTTGACGTGCTGCTGATTTCCGCGCTGCTATTCCCTGACTGTGCAGTTCCTGTCTGACCGGTTGCACCCAAGCTCTCATTGGAATCGGATGAATAATACCAATTGACAACATCCTTATCCTTCAATACATAGGCAGAAGCGCTAATATCAGGATTTCTCCCGTTGACCTCAAACATCCAGCCGCTTGACGGACCCCTGTCAAACTCAGCCAAGCCGTCAATCTCATAGACATATATGTTTGAGCCGGAGCCTTTAGCCTTTACCTTACTTCCCATTTTTCTTGCAAGTATGCTGTAAGCAGTATCCCCATCCCGCAATAATACTTGGACAGCAGGCAATATCGTACCTTTACGGCTGTCACCTTCCACTGATAATGTTGCAGTTTCTGCAGAGCCGCCGCTGCCGGAACCGCTGCCTCCGCTGCCGCTGCCTCCGCCGCCATTACCATTCGCCCTATATATAACATTAATACCTGGGATGCGGACGATGCTGGGATAACTGCCATCGTTATCCTTACTTACTTTCAAGGTGTATGTACCCTTATCAGCCGGACTTGGCACAATTGCCTGCCCATTGGCATCCGTGGCATAGGTCTTGCCGTTGAAGCTTATTTCAGCATTTTGAACTTTAAGCTCAACCGTACTGCCGGTATTCCAGTCATAATAGCTTGAAGTGACAGTAATCGTTAAATTGTCTCCTACCTTAGGATTTACAGGTTGTATATCCACTTGGGGAATCAAAGTATCCGGTGGATACATGCCATAATAAAATACCAGTTCATCTCCGTCTTCGATTTTATATTCACCTACACCCACCGATGCCATTTCTCCGTTAACCAGATATAACCAACCGTCATAACCACCGAACTTTCCTGCGGTTTCTCCGTCAATGCCATTAATATACTGTCCCCACACGCCGTCTTGTATATCATAGGTGATATTTTCGGAATCCAATACCTGCTTCAAGGCATCTACCGCATACACTGCAGAGGTTACTGTTATTTCCTTATTTACCATGCTATAGCTGCTGCCTTCTACCCGAATCCTGACTTTCTCTCCATCCGTGGGCTGCTGAGAAATGCTCAATCTTTGGAATATACTCTTATTCTCAATTATGTCTCCCAGTGCTATAAGGGACTGTGCGGTAGAAAGGAAATTTGTAGCGCCGCCTTTCTGATAACTGAATGTATTGTCAGGCAGCCTATATTCCAGCAGCGCATCAAGAATGGAGCTGCTCACACCCTGGCCGGCAGAAACAAGCCCCGAAATAACCATCGCCGCACTGTTGGAATTTTCGATGCCCCATGAGCTGTAGCCTCCTGATTCGCACTGGGCATTTTCCAGATATTCAACTGCCTGAGATACAGCACTGCTTACATCAGCCTGATTTATATATGGAGATAATGCCAGCAGCGCCATTCCTGTCATATCAGGATCGCCGTTGATGCCGGACAGAGCAAAACCCCCATCGGCCTTCTGATTGCTCAGTAACCATTCAACGGCGCTTTCCCTGTCATAATTCTCCTCTGCTGCATCTAACGCAACCATTGACCATATATGCATATTAATTGCACCATTGCCAAAAGCGCCGCCCTCCTCCTGCCTGCCTGCCAATTCCTCCGTCAGGTTCCTGCCTCCAAGGGCATTTTGCGGATTTTCATCCATTGCCATAAGCCCCAGTATAAATCCTGAATAATCTGCCGGATTTGCAGCTGCGGCAGGCAAATCCTCGCTTTCCCACTGAGGAAGTATCCAGCTGTCATCACTCAGGTTCTGTCCCGTACCTTTTAACGCCACAAGCTCCCACCATGAATCAAGGCCGGGCTTATCTGACTTATAATAATTAACAACATCGTCAAGCACTCCTGTATAATCAGTTCCATACAAATCAACAGGAGCAATTACCGTTAGAAATATCATTATCAGCATAATAGCTGATACACGCCTGTATGAATACGCCTTGCCCATACAAATACAACCTCCATGCTTTCTTTCTTAATAAAAAGATAAACCTCTTAACTAAATAGTTAAGAGGTTATGTGACAAAATGACTATAATCATCCTGCATATAAGAACACCCCCCTATCTCTCGTAGAGTATTTAGTGTTATAAACCAGGTAGGTCTTCTGGCTCAAGCATCATCATTCTCCTTGCCTTCCCAATCTACTCAGTGACATCTTAAGGAGAACTCCTCTTTTACAGCGGCGGGACCGCGCGGGATTTTCACCCGACTTCCCTTTTAGCCGGCAGATTATTCATAAACAAACCGGCACCTGATCAGTATTAAGTTATAGTTTTATTATATATGCTTCATTCAATCCTATCAATAGTATTATCATATATAAATAAAAATATATTGCATAACAGGGCGGCCGATGATGGCCGCCCCTGTATTTTAACGGATTCAGCTGATCTTCTCAGCTTCTCCGTTGATTTTTATTCTGATCTTGTGAAGGGGAATATTCTTGCCTGACATCTCCAGGGCAGTTTCAGCCGCCCTTACAATTCCGCCGCAGCAGGGGACCTCCATAAATGTCACTGTTACGCTTTTTATATCATTATTTCTTATTATCCCTGTAAGCTTCTCCATATAATAGCCTATATCGTCCAGCTTGGGGCATCCCACTACAACCTTCTTACCCTTCAACAGCTCCAGATGATAGTTGGGATAAGCAAAGGGCACACAGTCTGCAGTAATCAAAAGGTCCGCATTTTCAAAATACGGTGCTTTTTGGGGAGCCAGCATCAATTGTACCGGCCACTGAGTCAGTTGTGACTTAATCTTTACTTCGATATCTCCGGAAGTCACTGCTGCTGCTTCTGCGGGATTCTCGCGTAATTTTATTTCCCTTGCCATGCTTCCCGGGCATCCGCCGCCAATATGTGCATGCCCGCTGCAGGAATGGGCTTCCTGCTTCACTTCAGGTTTTGCTTCCTTCCTGTCAAGATGCTCATGTACAGCTGTTTCGTCAAATTCATCCGCTTCTCTTTCAGTAATTGTGATTGCACCGCGGGGACATTCTCCAAGACATGCACCCAGGCCGTCGCAAAGATTATCTGCTATGAGCCTTGCTTTTCCGTCTATTATCTTTATGGCACCTTCAGCGCAGTTGGGCACACAAAGCCCGCAGCCGTTGCATTTATCTTCATCAATCTTAACAATTTTTCTTATCATTTTATTTACCTCCAAATTTTTTCTTTGGTTTTATTATATCCCCGTTAAAATAACTTAGCTGTGATATATGTCACTTAAGCGTGTATTATTAATCACAAAATACCGGCGGAAAAAAATCTTTATAGTAAAAAATAAAGCCCTTTTCAGGACTTTCAGTTTGCAGACAAATCTCAGAATAGGAACAGCAATGTATAGTCAGAGCATGCTTATGCAAAAATTGTTAATGGCTCAAATCTCGCTCGACTTAGAAACAACCGTATGCGAGGCATGGAGGCCGAGCAAGCTGTCACGGTCACGGACGACCTTTGACAGCGTTAGGTTTTTCTTAGTTGAGTGGAATTAGAGCCATCAATTTTTGTATACCTATGCGAGACTATACATTGCTGTTCTTATATCGGAGGTTTTTCATCAGTCTCAAAGCCCCTTACGGGACTTTGCAATAAGTTCAATGATTTAATCTTTTTTCCCTATGTCTTTCCTGTAATGGGCTTTTTCAAAAGCTATACTGCTAATTGCGCTATATGCTTTATCTCTTGCTTCTTTATAATTTTTTGCAGCAGCGCTTATTACAAGCACCCGGCCTCCGGCAGTAACAGTTTTTCCGGAAGCCTTTTTTGTTCCCGCATGGAAAACCGTTACTCCGTCAATTTCAGCGGCTTCATCCAGGCCTTTTATTTCATAGTCCTTTTCGTAATGCTCCGGATACCCGCCGGATGCCATTACAACACAGACTGCCTGCTCATCTTTCCATTGGATTTTCTGAGCTTCAAGCTTTTCGTCTATTACCGAATTCATTATTTCAACCAAGTCCGACTCAAGCCTCAGAAGCACCACCTCTGTCTCGGGATCCCCGAACCTGGCGTTGTATTCCAATACCTTGGGGCCCTTCTCGGTTATCATGATTCCGAAGTATAATACTCCTTTGTAACAGATGCCTTCTGCCTTTAAAGCATCTACAGTACGCCGGATTATATCCCTTTCCACTACAGCAGCCGTTTTTTCATCATAATAGAATGCGGGAGATACTGCGCCCATTCCCCCTGTGTTCAGCCCTTCGTCATTGTCCAATGCCCTTTTGTAATCCTGGGCGCTTACCATGGGCACTGCAGTTTTTCCGTCAACAAAAGCAAGTATCGAAGCTTCTTTGCCAACAAGAAACTCCTCGATGACAATCTTTGAGCCTGCTTCGCCAAACTTCCTGACCATGAGCATATCATCAATGGCGGAGATTGCTTCTTCTCTGTTCTGGGCTATTATTACACCCTTTCCTGCCGCAAGCCCGTCAGCCTTGATAACAACAGGAAAACCAAAATCATCAAGCCCTGCCTTGGCTTTTTCAGCTTCATAATATACCTTATAAGCTGCGGTAGGTATTTTGTTTCTTATCATAAAGTCCTTTGAAAAGGCCTTACTGCTTTCAAGCATTGCTCCTTTCCGGCAAGGCCCGAATATTCTCATGCCATTTTTCTCAAAACAATCTACAATACCCAGGCTCAAAGGCGCCTCCGGGCCAACCACCGTAAGCCCGATCCCTTCGGTTTTGGCAAATTCCAAAAGTCCGTCAATATCGTCGGCCTTTATGTCCACGCATTCGGCCAGTTCACTGATTCCGCCGTTCCCCGGCGCGCAGTATACTTTATCCGCCAGCTTACTCTGAGCTATCTTCCATACAAGGGTATGTTCCCTTCCGCCGCTTCCGACTACAAGTACCTTCATATTCTTACCTCCTTTTTAAGCCATTAGAAGCGAGGAGTTCAAGGCGTACGAGGTGAGGTGCCCGGAGCGTACACAATAGTACGTGAAGACACCGAATCCGCAGTACAACGCAGAAATCTGAAGCTTATAATGGCTTAAACCTAATGCTTAAAATGCCGTACCCCGGTAAATATCATCGCAATTCCATGATTGTTGCATCCTTCTATGGACTCCTGATCCCTTAAGGAGCCTCCCGGCTGGATAATTGCCGTTATTCCTGCCTTTGCGGCGGATTCCACCACATCGCCGAAGGGGAAGAATGCATCTGAGGCTATTACGGCTCCTTTTGCCTTTTCTCCGGATCGCTCAAGGCTCATATTTGCAGACCATATCCTGTTGGTCTGGCCGGGTCCTATGCCAAGAGTCATACCGTCTTTGGCCACTACAATGGCATTGGACTTTACATGCTTTACCACTTTCCATGCAAAAAGCATATCCTGCATTTCCTTCTCGGTAGGCTTTCTATCAGTTACATAATTTATATCAGCCATGTCAAAATCCGCCCAGTCTGCATCCTGAATAAGCAGCCCGCCTCCTACCTTCTTCACATCTATGTCTGCCTCCGGCTTGCGGCCTATATCCTCAAGCTTCATTATTCTGATGTTCTTCTTGCCGGTAAGGACATTCATTGCTTCTTCCGAATAGGAGGGCGCAATCACTATTTCCACAAATATCTTTCCGATTTCTGTTGCAGTTTTTTCATCCACTTCCCTGTTCAGGGCTATAATGCCTCCAAATATGGATACGGGATCCCCTTCATAAGCTTTCATATATGCCTCATATATGCTGTCTCCGACACCTACTCCGCAGGGATTTGCATGCTTTAATGCAACAACTGCGGGCTCGTCGAATTCCTTCAGGGTTTCCAGTGCTGCATTGGCATCGTTTATATTATTAAAGGAAAGCTCCTTGCCGTGAAGCTGCACTGCTGCAGCAATACTGCCGCTGACCTTTTTCATTTCCTTGTAATATGCTGCCCCTTGATGAGGATTTTCTCCATATCTAAGGTCCTGAACTTTTTCAAAGGTCATGGTCACTGTCTCCGGATACTTCGGCAATCCGGCCTTATCCCACAAGTAATTGCCTATCAAAGCATCATAGCTGGCGGTATGTGAAAAAACCTTGGCAGCAAGCTCAAACCTTGTTGCTTCAGTTGTATCTCCGTTGTTATTAATCTCGGAAAGCACCTTGGAATAGTCCCCGGGATCCACGACAACCGTTACATACTTGTAGTTTTTGGCTGCCGCCCTGAGCATCGAAGGGCCGCCGATGTCTATGTTTTCTATAGCTTCAGGAAGCTCTGTGCCTTCTTTTTCTATGGTTTTTCTGAAGGGATAAAGATTAACAACCACCATGTCTATAGTCTCTATCCCCAATTCACGAAGCTTATCCATATGCTCCGCCTTGTCCCTTATTGCCAGAAGCCCGCCGTGGATATTGGGATGCAGTGTCTTTACCCTTCCGTCAAGGCACTCGGGATAGCCTGTTATGTCGGATATTCCGATAACTTTTATCCCTGCATCTTCAAGGGCTTTTGCAGTACCCCCTGTTGAAATTATCTCCACCCCTTGCTTTGCCAGTTCCCTGGCCAGATCAACTATTCCGGTTTTGTCCGAAACGCTTATAAGCGCCCTCTTTATCATACCGGCATCACACCTCTTCCTTTAATATTTTAACCTTCCGCCCCTCTATGCGGAGCCTTCCTTCGCAAAACAGCCCTACCGCAGCCGGCAGCAGCCTGTGTTCCACCTGAAGCACTCTCGCAGCCAGAGTTTCAGAAGTATCTTCAAAATAAACCGGCACAGCCTCCTGAAATATTATTGGGCCGCTGTCGGTGCCTTCATCCACAAAGTGGACGGTAGCCCCCGATACTTTTACCCCGTATTCCAAAGCTGCCTTATGTACTCTTTCCCCGTAAAATCCCTTGCCGCAGAAAGACGGTATCAATGAAGGATGTATGTTTATTATCCGCCCTTCATAGGCTTTTACCAACTCTCTGTCCAGTATGGAAAGGAAACCTGCCAGGACCACCAGCTCAATATCCAGCCTTTGAAGCTCAATAATAAGCCTTTCGGCAAGCTGTTTCCTGTTGATATAAATTGCCTTGATGCCGTGCTTCCTTGCCCTTTCCAGGGCATATGCATTTTCGTTATCGGATATCACTGCTGCTATTTCCCCGTTTATATCGCCTTTTTCTGCAGCATCAATCAAGGTCTGCAGGTTTGTTCCGCCTCCCGAAACTAGGACAGCTATCCTTACCTTCCGCAAAATTCTATACCCCCTTCACCTCTGGCAACACTGCCTATGATATAGGCTTTTTCACCCAGTTCCTCAAGAGTGCCGAGAATTCCTTTCGCGTCCTGTTTTCCGACTGCCAGTACCAATCCGATGCCCATATTGAAGGTGTTGAACATTTCTTTTTTCTCTATGCTTCCCAACCTCTGCATCAGCCTGAACACCGGAGGGATATCCCAGCTTCCGAGGTCTATCTGAGCCTTGAGCCCTGCGGGCAGTGTCCTGGGGATGTTTTCTATGAAGCCGCCTCCGGTAATATGGGCTATGCCGTTTATCCTGTGTTTTGCTATCAAGGACTGTACTGTCCTCACATATATTTTTGTGGGCTTCAGCAACTCTTCTCCAAGGGTGCCCTCCAGCTCGTCAAATCTGGTGTTTATATCAAAATTGTTTATCCCGAAAAAGAGCTTTCTTACCAGGGAATACCCGTTACTGTGTATGCCGCTGGAAGCAATGCCTATCAGCACATCCCCCTCTTTTACTTTAGAACCGTTTATCACACTGTCCTTGTCCACTATTCCTACGGCAAAACCGGCCAGGTCATATTCCCCATCCTTATAGAAGCCCGGCATTTCTGCGGTTTCTCCCCCAATCAAAGCACAGCCTGCTTCAACACAGCCGTCGCACACGCCCTTTACTATGTCAGCCGCTATATTCGGCATAAGCTTGCCTGTCCCGATGTAATCAAGAAAGAATAGGGGTTTTGCCCCATGACAGGCTACATCATTGACACACATTGCCACACAATCAATCCCGATTGTATCATGCTTTCCTGTCATAAAAGCGATCTGAAGCTTGGTTCCTACTCCGTCAGTTCCGGAAACCAGGACAGGGTTCTTATAGCTTTCCCTGTCTATCTCGAAAAACCCGCCGAAGCTGCCCAATTCTCCAAGCACTCCGGGTATCATGGTGCGTTTTGTATGCTGCTTCATCAGCTTCACTGCTTCATAGCCTGCCTCCACATCTACTCCCGCAGCCTTGTATGTCAATTTTTCATCCATAGGATCCCACACCTCTGTTTCAAAATTATTTTTTCTCTCGAAAACATCCTTGCTGCAATTTTCCGGTATATCCATAGGATACCTTCCTGAGAAGCATGCGGTACAGAAGCCCTCACCCGTGCTTCCCACCGACCGCAGGATTCCGTCATAACTGAGATATCCAAGGCTGTCCGCTCCTATTTTTTCCCTTATTGCTTCCAATACACTGGTCGCGCCCACAAGCTCATCTCTGTTTGAAGTTTCTATGCCGAAATAGCAGGAATGGGTGATTACCGGGGAGCTTACTCTTACGTGAACCTCTTTTGCCCCCGCAGCCTTCAGGGCCTGCACGATCTTCCTGCTGGTAGTGCCTCTCACTATGCTGTCGTCAACCATTACAACACGCTTTCCTTCGATATTCGCCTTTAGAGGATTCAGTTTCAAGGCTACCCCTATTTCCCTGGTAACCTGGGAAGGCTGTATGAAGGTCCTTCCTATATATCTGTTCTTTATCAAACCTATTGCATAGGGAATTCCTGACTGAAGCGAATAACCTATTGCCGCAGGAGTCCCCGAATCGGGCACGCTGATAACAACATCCGCGTCGGCAGGCTGTTCCTCTGCCAGTATCCTGCCTGCCTTTTCCCTGGCCTGGTATACGCTAATGCCGTCCATAATGCTATCCGGCCTTGCAAAATAAATATATTCAAAAATGCATCCGGCCTGCTTCCCTGTTGACCTGCACTGTATGCTCCGCATACCGTTTTCATCAATGATTATTATCTCCCCTGGCCTGACATCTCTTATGAAGCTTGCACCAATGGTGTCCAGGGCACAGGTTTCGGAAGCCAGCACGTAACCGTTTCCTATCCTTCCTATAACCAGCGGCCTCAGCCCGTGACTGTCCCTCACCCCTATAAGCTTGTCATCGGTCATTATAACCAGGGAATAAGAGCCCCGGATAATGTCCATGGTATCCAGTATGGCATCCTCAATGCCTTTGCTGCAGCTTCTTGCTATAAGGCCCGCAATAACCTCGCTGTCTATAGTGGTGGTAAAAATCATACCCTGGTCCTCCAGCTCTTCCCGCACCGAACCTGCATTCACCAGATTCCCGTTATGGGCAAGGGCTATGCTCCCCTTCTTGTACTTGACTAAAAGGGGCTGTGCATTGTGGGCAAAACTGTCCCCGGTTGTTGAGTACCTTACATGGCCGATGCTGATATCCCCCTTTAAAAGGTTCAATATCTTGTCATCAAAAACCTCGGACACCAGGCCCATTTCCTTATAACAGGTTATGACCCCGTCCCTGTTGACGGCAATCCCTGCGCTCTCCTGCCCCCTGTGCTGCAAGGCAATGAGGCCGTAATAGGTAAGGCTTTCTATTTCCATGTTGCCTTTGTCGTATATACCTATTATCCCGCATTCTTCCTTTAGTTTGTCCATGGCTTATCTCCTAACACAACCTTTTTACTACTTCCATATATCCTTCTTCTACCTTGCCCATATCCCTTCTGAACCTATCCTTATCCATCTTTTCAAGGGTCACCGCATCCCAAAGCCTGCAGGTATCCGGAGAAATTTCATCCGCCAGGATTATTTTCCCGTCGGGAGTCTTGCCGAATTCAAGCTTGAAATCCACCAGCAGAATGCCTTTGGTAAGCATAAATTCACTCAGAATCTCATTGATTTTCAGAGCCATTTCGGTAATCTTTGCTACTTCCTGCTCTGTTGCTATACCTATTGCCTTTATATGATAATCATTTACCATGGGATCTCCCAGTTCGTCATTCTTGTAGGAAAACTCCAGCACTGTGGAATTAAGCTTAACACCTTCCTCAAGGCCTAATCTCTTTGAAAGGGAGCCGGCAGCATAATTCCTGACCAGCACTTCCAGAGGAATTATTTTTACCTTCTTGACGACTACCTCCCTGTCACTTATCCTTTCAACCTGATGAGTGTCTATGCCTTTTTCTTCAAGAAGCCTAAAGAGCTTTTCCGATATCCGGTTGTTCATAACACCCTTATTTATTATGGTTCCTTTTTTAAGGCCGTTGAATGCTGTCGCATCGTCTTTGTACTCAACTATATACAGTGCTTCATCATCTGTTTTGTATACTTTTTTTGCTTTTCCTTCATATATCATTTCCAGCCTTTTCATCAGAAAACCTCCTCTTTTATCTTCTCGTCCTTCTTAATTACATCCTGTTTCATCTTTTCCTTGTAGGCCTTAAGCTTATCCTTTAAATTGCCGTACTTTACCGATAGAATCTGAACCGCCAGAAGCCCTGCGTTTTCTGCGCCGTCAACGGCAACAGTGGCCACAGGTATTCCTGAAGGCATCTGTACTATTGACAAAAGAGAATCCAAGCCGTCCAAAACCGACGATTTTATAGGTATCCCTATAACCGGAAGCGTTGTGAATGCCGCCAAAACCCCGGGAAGATGCGCCGCCTTCCCTGCCGCAGCAATTATAACCTCAAAACCGTTTTCTTCCGCTTTTTTTGCATATTCCGCAGCCCTGTCCGGTGTCCTGTGCGCAGATATTACATTAACCTCATAGTCTACTTCAAAAGCCTTTAAAATTTCAATTGCCTTTCTTACAACGGACAGATCCGAGTCACTGCCCATTATGACCGCAGCCTTTGGTTTATCTGAAGACACAAGCATCACTCCTTCTTATTGCTATTTTATTTTATCAGCTGAAATACTCCACTCCCGCCTTGAATATCAGCTGTTCCTTGTCTCCGGGCACATTCTTGCCGACGTTGGCCCCGGTTCTTTCCGAATGCCCCATCTTGCCGAAAATCCTTCCGTCGGGACTTGTTATTCCTTCTACGGCTTCTATGGAGCCGTTTGGATTAAAGGCAGAATCGTATGTCGGATTGCCGTTTAAATCCACATATTGTGTGGCAACCTGGCCGTTTTTTATAAGTCTGCCCATAATTTCCCTGCTTGCTGCGAACCTTCCTTCCCCGTGGGATACCGCTATGGTGTGAATATCCCCGACTTTGGACTTGCTGAGCCACGGAGACAGTGAAGATGCCACCTTTGTCCTTACCATACAGGATACGTGCCGCCCTATCTTGTTGAAGGTCAGGGTCGGTGAGCTTTCGTCCATGTCCATGATTTCGCCGTAGGGCAGAAGCCCCAGCTTAATAAGCACCTGGAAGCCGTTGCAGATTCCAAGCATCAAGCCGTCCTTTTCCTGCAGGAATTTTATAACCGCTTCCTTAACCCGGGGGTTCCTGAATACTGTCGCAATGAATTTGCCTGAACCGTCCGGCTCGTCGCCGCTGCTGAAGCCTCCCGGAAGTGCTATTATCTGAGTATTTCCAATTAGCCTTACCATTTCATTTATGGAGGCTTCTATATCTGAAGGGCTGATATTTCTGAATACGAAAATTGAAGGCTCGCCTCCTGCTTTTTCAAAGGCTCTTGCAGTATCGTACTCGCAGTTTGTACCGGGGAATACCGGTATGAATACCTTGGGCCGTGCAATTTTCGCGGAGGATTTGACAATATTTGTACTATTATAGTATATATTCTGCGGTTTGTCATCATTATCCCCTGAATGGGTTGGGAATATCCTCTCCAAAGGAGCTTTCCATGCCTTAAGCGCTTCTTCAAGCTCAATTTTTATACCTTTTATGCTTATATATCCGGTGCTTTCCGTGACTCCAATAATTTCATAATCCATGCCGCTGAATACGCCGTTCAGGTCGCAGGACTGATCCATCTCCAGAATAATTGAACCGTATTCGGGAGTAAACAGATCCTTTTCCTCATAGCCCTTTTCAAAGGCGAAGCCCAGCTTGTTTCCGAAGCACATTTTGCTGACTGCCGCCGCAATTCCGCCAAGTTTTACTGTTGCTGATGAAAGCACCAAACCTTTCTGTATCAATTCATGTACCTTTGAAAATATATTATGAAGCCTTTCAAAATCCGGCAGGTCCTTGTCATCTCTTTCAACCCTTAAAAGTATCACCTTGCTTCCGGATTTTTTAAACTCCTGTGATACTATCCTGCCGGCTTCCGCTGTGTCAACCGCAAAGGCAACCAGGGTAGGAGGCACATTAAGGTCCTTGAAGGTACCGGACATGCTGTCCTTACCCCCTATGGCAGGAACCCCCAGCATCATCTGGGCGTAGAAGGCACCAAGAAGCGCACCGGCAGGTTTTCCCCACTTCTCGGGAACCTTGCCCAGCTTCTCGAAGTATTCCTGAAGTGTAAGCCTTATTCTGCCGTAATCCCCTCCAAGGGCTGCAACCTTTGCAACCGCCTCAACCACTGCATATACCGCTCCGTGGAAGGGGCTCCACTTTGCAAGCTTCGGATTATATCCGTAGGTCATTACCGTTGCCGTATTTGTCTCTCCGGAAAGCACCGGCAGCTTCATTGCCAGTCCTTCCGAAGGAGTTTCCTGGTATATGCCTCCGAAGGGCATCAGTATTGTTCCTGCGCCTATGGTACTGTCGAACCTTTCGACAAGCCCCTTCTGACTGCATACATTGAGATCCTTAAGGTTCTCAAGCCATTTTCCCTTCAAGTCCTCCTTGCTCTTTTCCCAAGCCTGCAGCTTATTGAAGCAGCTCTCCGCATCCGGAGACTTTATCAGCACCCGTGTACTCTGTCTTACACCGTTGGTGTTCAAAAAGTCACGGCTTATATCAACTATTGTTTGTCCCCGCCACTGCATCCGAAGCCTGTTGTCCCCTGTTACCTTCGCTACAACCACTGCTTCAAGGTTTTCAGCGGCAGCATGATTTATAAAGCTTTCCGCATCCTCCGGAGCCAAAAGAACTGCCATTCTCTCCTGGGATTCCGATATGGCCAGTTCGGTTCCGTCCAAGCCTTCATATTTCTTGGGAACTGCGTCAAGGTCTATTAAAAGCCCGTCGGCCAGTTCTCCGATTGCCACCGATACACCGCCGGCACCGAAATCATTGCACTTTTTTATCATCCTGCTGACCATGGGGTCTCTGAACAGTCTTTGAATCTTTCTCTCTGTGGGAGCATTGCCTTTTTGCACTTCCGCTCCGCAGCTCTGTATCGACTCCTCGGTATGCTCCTTTGATGAGCCTGTAGCTCCGCCGCAGCCGTCTCTTCCGGTCCTTCCTCCCAGGAGTATTATTACATCACCCTCTGAGGGTGCTTTCCTGATAACATTGCTTTTAGGCGCCGCACCTATAACCGCGCCGATTTCCATTCTTTTTGCCACAAAGTCCTCGTCGTAAACCTCCGCAACCTGTCCTGTGGCAAGGCCGATCTGATTGCCGTATGAGCTGTAGCCTGCGGCTGCCCCTGTGGTAATTTTCCTCTGGGGAAGTTTTCCGGGCAGCGTTTCTTCTATGCTTGCCCTTGGGTCTGCGCTTCCCGTAACCCTCATGGCACCGTACACATAGGACCTGCCGGACAGGGGATCCCTTATTGCTCCCCCGAGACAGGTTGCTGCACCTCCAAAGGGTTCTATCTCTGTCGGATGGTTGTGTGTTTCATTCTTGAACATCACAAGCCACTCCTCCCGTTTCCCGTCAATATCCGCATTAACGATAATACTGCAGGCATTTATCTCATCGGAAACCTCAAGGTCATCAAGAAGCCCTTTTTTCCTCATTTCCTTCATGCCCATTACTGCCATGTCCATAAGGCTGATATCCCTTTCGGAGTCTCCGTATACAAAGGCTCTTGCGTCCATATACCTTAACAGGGCTTTTTCAATAGCTTCGGTATATTTGCCCTTCTCAATTTCTATTTTTTCTATTAATGTGTTGAAGGTGGTATGCCTGCAGTGATCCGACCAATAGGTGTCGATTACTCTTAACTCAGTTACCGTAGGGTTCCTTTTTTCCGACGTCTTGAAGTATTCCTGGCAGAACCGGAGGTCTTCGGAACTCATTGCAAAACCCATAACTTCCATAAGCCTTGCAAGTCCGGCCTCATCCATGGTTATAAAATCTTTGACTTCTTTTATATCCCCCGGTTCCGGATAAACAGCCTCCAGGCTTTCAGGCTTTTCCAGGCTTGCTTCCCTTAATTCAAGAGGATTAATGCAATAATTTTTGATTTTTTCAAATTCAGCATCGGAAATTTCTCCCGAAAGTATAATCAGTTTCGCAGTCACAACCTTGGGCCTTTCCTTCTGGGTCAATATCTGAAGGCATTGGGCGGCTGAATCCGCCCTCTGGTCGAATTGTCCCGGAAGGTACTCAATTGCAAACAATCTATCATTTTTATCGATTATGATTTTTTCATCATAGGAATTATCTACGGGAGGTTCTGAAAAGATTGTATTCTTGGCTGAATTGTATTCACTGTCGGTGATTCCGGAAATGTCGTAACGATTTACTATCCTAAGATTTGTGAGGCTCTTTATCCCAAGGTTTTCCCTGATATCATTGAACAAGTCCTTTGCGGAAACGGCATAATCGTCCTTTTTCTCCACAAATATCCTTCTTACATTGCCATTCATCCCACTTCACCTCATTTATACTAATATCTCTTTAATACGGTGCTGTTATTCACCGGTTTCTGCGGACACCATGTATGATGCGGACACCATGTATGGTGTCCCTACTTTACAATTTGATTTTATCATAGTAAAATTATTTAAAATAATTAATATTTTTAATATTAATGATAAGAAGGGCTTATATATGGATATAAACTTTGAACTGTATAAGGTTTTTTATTATGTATCAAAATCCCTCAGTTTTTCCGAGGCCTCGGAGGAGCTTTTCATAACCCAGTCGGCAGTAAGCCAGTCCATAAAACTTCTGGAGGAAAAACTCAAGTGTAAGCTTTTTTTCAGGAATACCAAGAGAGTAAAACTTACCAGGGAAGGGGAAATATTATATAGTCATATTGAGCAAGCCTTTAATTTCATAAAATCCGGTGAAAGAATACTTGAGGAAAGAAATTCCCTTACCCAGGGTGAAATCAGGATTGGAACCAGCGATACCATATGCAAATATTATCTTATGCCCTTTATCAAAAGCTTCAACCAGGCTTACCCCAATATAAAGATTCACCTGACAAACAGGACTTCCCCCAGGTGCATAGAGCTTTTGAGAAAAGGCAGTGTGGATCTGAGCGTTATAAACATTCCCGAAAAACTTAATTACAGCAATATTATTGTAAAAAATACCAAAAGAGTCAGGGATGTATTCATAGCAAATGAGAATTTTAAAGAGCTGAAAGGCAGGAAGGTGCAGCTGAAGGAACTGGAAGAGTACCCCCTTCTTGTATTGGAGAGGAACTCCACCACCAGAGAATTCTTCGACAGCCTGATGGCAAAGCACAAGGTATCCATAAAGCCGGAAATTGAGCTTGGGAGTATAGATATACTGATGGAAATGTCAAAGATAGGACTCGGAATAGCCTTCGTGCCGGATGAATGTGTCAGGATTGGGCTTGCGAAGGATGATGTATTCATAATTGATATAAAAGAAGAAATCCCCGAAAGAAATCTGGGATTCGTCATACATTCAAATATTCCGCTGCCTGTAGCAGCATCAAAATTTATAGAGCTTCTTGAGGGAGAGCACTAGCTCCCCAAGCTCCCCTTTCAGCAGGTAAGATACGTTTTTCAGATCTGTTATATCCTTGGCTCCCAATAACAGCATAAGCACCCTGATTTCGTACAAAAGGGCTGCCATGTACTTTTCTGCAGCATCATAGCCCTGCTCCAGCAGTATCCTCAGTATTGTTCCTCCCAATGCCGCCATGTCTCCGTCCATGCAGAGGGCTTTAACCACTTCTTCCGCCTTTGATATGCCCCCCGAGCAGATTATGAACATATCACTGCTTGCCTTTCTGCACTGAAAAAGGCTCAGGGCAGTGGGTATGCCCCAATTCTCCAGGAAGGGGCATTCCCTTTCGCTGTTCCGCAAGCTTTCAATGCTCACAAAGTCAGTTCCGCCTTTGCCTCCGATGTCTATATATTTTACTCCTGCCGCCTGAAGCTTTCCGGCAGTTTCAAAGGATATTCCGAAGCCTGTTTCTTTAACTATTACCGGAACCTCAGCCAGTGCGGCAATCTTTTTGATATTCTCCAGCACACCCCTGAAGTTCCGATCTCCTTCCGCCATGCACATTTCCTGGACTATGTTTATGTGAAGCTGTACCGCATCTGCATCAATCATGTCTATTGCCTTGTAAACATCCTCTATATCCCGGTTTGCACCCAGATTGGCAATCACTATTCCATCCCTGTGTATTTCCCTTACCCTCTTAAAGGTATCAGCGGCCTTGGGATTGTCAAAAGCTACCGTCTGCGAACCCACGGCAATCGGAATGTTGAATTTGACCGCAAGCCTTGCCAGCTTCCTGTTAATATCGCCGGAATACTCTGTCCCTCCGGTCATTGCATTAATCATCAGGGGGCTGTCAATATATTTGTTCAGGAACACACACTCTGTGCTTATTTCATCAAAATCGGCATCAGGGAGGGAATTATTCTGCAGTACCACATCGGAAAAGCCGTTGTATCCTGAAGGCTTACTCAAAAGAAAATACTTCAGATGCTCATCCTTGCGTTTCTCACGGGCTGATTTCTGATCTTCCATTTGAACCACCTCCATATCACTACTGCCAAATATTTAATATTATTATACGTATTCTATTATATCAGCATGTATGCCGTCAATACTCAATACCCCTCAGACTAACGGTTTGATGCATTTTGATATATTGCTTCAATTTCACCTTTAGGCAACATCCTTTCGGTAAAATATGCAATAACAGCTATTCCTATCAAATCCATGACCATTCTTATAAGCATGAACTTCAGGCCAAGGGAAGAGGCTTCAAATAGTATCAGGGGTATCTTTGTGGTTGACCAGGCTCCCAGCATAATAAACACATTTGACAATTTGCTTCCTTTTTTCAGCAGCACACCGGCAACAGGAAATGCTGCATACAGCGGGCCGGCAGCGGCAGAGCCAAGAAAGAATGCCAGCAGTACACCAATTATTCCTGAATCGTCACCCATATACTTGATCATGGTTTCACGCTTCACCCATACATCCAGCAGGCCAAGCAGAATAAAAATAGGAGGCAATATTGACATCATCTCAAGTAAATTCGACCATGTCAGCTGTAATGACTTGCTGCCGACCGCAGGGAAAAAAATGAGTACAGCTATGTTAAGTGCAACAAGTAAAAAGAATATTCTATATCTTTTGACCAACCGCGCTTCTTTAGTCTTCACATAACCACCCCCATAACCAAAGCTACAATCAATGAAAATACAAAGGCTGCTATGTTCCTAACCGCGGCTGCCTTTTTCCCGAAGTATTCCACCTCCACCGGAATCGTTACAATACCAACCATCATTAGTGCAGAAATAAAAGCTGCTATTTGCATATAACCGGCGCCGCTTTTTAACAATGCTGCCGCCAATGGAAATGCTATAAATCCGGGAACTAGAGTAACAGAACCTATAACTGCAGCAATCAGCACACCGTACCAGCCGGATTCTTTTCCCAGCAATTTTGAGATCTGCTCGGGGGATAAAACTGTCAATAATATGCCTATTATAATTAAAATGGACAAAAATTGGGGTAGTATGTTTTCAAAGGACTTCCATGCCTTCTTCAGAGCAAGTATAGTTTTTTCCTTGCTTTTAAGAAGTGAGACCGAAAGTGCCATTATCGCAATAACATATAGAGCCGCTGTCATAGGCAAATCCTCCTTGTTATTTTCCGCATTCATCATGATGCTGATGTTCATGACAAACAGAACCGGTAGATTTCAATGTGCCTTTCAGATATGCTTCCGCAGCTTCCTTGGCATAACCCCTTGCACCTAAAATAACCTCTATGCCTTTTTCGTTAAATATGTCAATGGCGCCGCCGCCCATACCTCCTGATATAATTACATTTACTCCCATATCATTCAGAAAGTTGGGGAGAAAACCGGGCCTATGTCCCGGATTCAAAATAGATTCGCTTTTTACTATCCGGTCATTCTCAGCTTCAAAGATGTTAAAGTTCATGCAATGTCCGAAATGTTCCGTTACCATATCATTTTCACTTGCTACCGCTATCTTAATCATTTTTTATCCTCCATATTTTCTAATATTTTCCCGACAGGCTCCATCCAATCGCCTTCAAAAAGTTCTATCATCCCTTTGTCACAGGCTGCAGATAGTCTCGGGTCTATGGGCAGCTTGGCAAGAACCTTAAGATTATGTTCTTCGGCAATTTCATCTATATGACTGTCTCCAAATATCTTGTATTCCTTATCATTATCAGGACATTTAAAATACGACATGTTTTCCACCAGGCCGATTATGGGAATATTCATAATCTCCGCCATCCTGACCGCCTTGGATACAATCATTGAAACAAGCTCCTGGGGAGATGTAACTATAATGATTCCATCCATTGCTATTGATTGAAAAACAGTAAGAGGCACATCACCGGTTCCCGGAGGCATATCAATGAACATGAAATCAACATCACTCCATATGACCTCCGACCAGAATTGTTTTACCGTATTGGCCAATATGGGGCCTCTCCATACTACCGGGTCCTTGTCATTATCCATAAGCAGATTTATGGACATAATGTCAATACCTGTATGGCTTTTTATCGGATATAATCCCTTTTCGCTGCCTCTGGCCTTTTCCCTTATACCAAAGGCTTTGGGAATTGAAGGGCCTGTTATATCGGCATCCAATACGGCTGAATGATAGCCCATTCTGTTCATTGTGACAGCGAGCATTGATGTAACCAATGATTTGCCTACTCCTCCTTTTCCGCTGACAACACCGATTACTTTTTTAATGCTGCTTAATGCATGTGGTTTTTCTGAAAAATCAAATTCCTCTTTTCTTTCAGTGCAGCTTTCCGAACAGCTGCTGCAGTTCTGATTGCATTGTTCACTCATTTTTTGTCTCCTTCATGTAAATATTATATTGTTGAAGTATCAAAAAGCAGCTTCGTGGTTTTGTTAAAAACCTCTCTGACTGCATTGCCTGCCGGACAATCAATATCGATAACAGTAAGGCCCTCATTAATCGCTTTCACTGCCTCCGGATCAAAAGGTATCCTCCCCACAAAGGGCAGATTATTTGTCCGGCAATATTCTTCTATCCTCGCCGTATTTGCAATGTTTGCATCATATTTATTAACGCAAACTGCTGCTTTTGTCTGAAATGTCGCCGCAGTTTTTTCTATGCGCTCCATGTCACTGATGCCCGAAACGGAAGGCTCTGCTACTATTAATACCATGTCAGCACCGCTTAGTGATGCAATAACAGGACATCCTATTCCGGGAGAGCCGTCAATAATTGCAAGCTCTGCATTTTCAGCCGCTGATCTCATCTGCTTTTTTACCTCGGTAACCAGCATACCGGAGGCACCGCTTCCCATTTTAAGCCGGGCTGTTGAAAAAATTCTGCCTTTATCCAAATACAGCATCAATTCCCCTGCAACTGCGGGTTTTAAGGCAACAGCTCCCACAGGGCAAAGGGCCTCACAGACCCCGCAGCCTTCACAGGCAAAAGCATCTATTAAGTATTCTTCATTTACCAGGATTGCATCAAACCGGCAGTTTTGCCTGCACCGGTCACACTTAATGCATAATTCCCGATTTATTTCGGCTTTTGGGAGGCCGTAAAAATCTATTTCCCCCGGTTCTGAATTCTGACCCATAATCAAATGTAGGTTGGGTGCATCAACATCGCAATCCGCATATGCCTTTGCAGCAGAAAGCTTTATAAATGCAGCGGCAATTGTCGTTTTCCCCGTTCCGCCTTTTCCGCTAAGGATTAACAGCTGCTTCATGCCGCACCTCCTTTTTCACGGTTTCAAGCAGGGATAAAAACACGGTTCTGTACTTTTCACTTTCTCTTACAGCTATCTTTGCATTTGAATTCAGTGCTCCAAGCTCATTATCGAAGGGAATTCTACCTAAAATCCTGATGCCCTTTTCTTCACAAAACCTCTCTGCCGGGTTTTCTCCCTCCTGGCATTTGTTAAGAACCACCCCATAAGGCTTGCGAAACAGCTTTACCAGTTCGTAAACCATATTAAGATTATGGACACCGAACAATGTGGGTTCAGCTATCAGGATACAATAATCCGCATCCCTGATGCTTTCCATCACTGTACAAGCACTTCCGGGGGGACAATCAATAAAGGCAGTTATTCCTTTTGCTTTTCTGCTGTCATTCAGCAGCTTCTTAATAATGGGGACACCGGATGCTTCACCGGTATTCATCATTCCCGTATATACAGTCACTTGCCCTGAAACACCTTTCTGAATTTTCCCGATAATTTTTTCTTTCTCATTCATTGCCTTTTCCGGGCAAAGCAGAATACATCCGCCGCAGGAATGACAAACCTCATCAAAAACTACCAGTCTGTTTTTTATATAAGCAAGAGCATTGAATTTGCATAAGTCAACACAAACCCGGCATCCGCTGCATTGTTTTTCATGTACTGCAGGAATTTTAACTGATATCTCTTCTTCCCATAAATTCTCCGGCTTGAAAAAAAGATGCCCATTGGGCTCCTCCACATCACAATCCAAATAAACAGATTCCTCTGCCGCCGAAGCCAAATTCACCGATACCAAAGTTTTCCCCGTGCCTCCCTTGCCGCTTAATACAGCAATTTTCATGCTATTTTTCTCCATGGCCGTGAAACCCGGCATGGATTTCTTCAAGCACAGGCAATTTTCCTTCTGCAAATGCATTTATGTTGTCTCTGGCGGAACCGGGTATGGTTTTATACATCTTGATATCTGCAGCTTTTATTACCTGGGCTGCATTTTCTCCGCAGCGGGGTGTCAGCAGTATATCAGTTTTATTGTCTACAAGGAATTGTGCCGCTTTAATGCCGGCACCTCCCTGACTGGATGCCGCGCTGTTGTCCAAAAATGAACATTCCTTTGATTCCGTATCATGAATTAGAAAATATGGTGTTCGCCCAAAGGATATGCATACATTTGCTTCCATATTTTTTTCATCTACGGGTATTGCTATTTTCATAAGAATCCTCCATTCTATTTGCTGCCATGCCTTCGCCTTCGGCATCCTCCGCCTCCGCATCCGCTGCCGCTGCCGTCACAAAGCCTGTATTCACCGCCTTCAATCCACAGCACCTTTCCGTTCACCAGTGACTCTGCAAGTTTTTTTCTTGCGTCGTTATAAATGCCTTGAACGGTTGTGCGTGCAATATTCATCCGGCTGGCACACTCCTCCTGAGTAAATCCTTCCAGATCAATCAGCCTTATTGTTTCATATTCGTCAACGGTCATAACAACATAATTCGCCTGGTCTGCCTGGGAATCCAGAGGGCCGAAGCGGTTGCATTCCGGCAGGCAGCATACTTTTCTCCATTTTCTTGGCCTTGGCATATGATTCACCTCCAAATAGTTTATGACATATGTCACTTTCAATTTTTATTATACTATGTTTCTGACATATGTCAATAACTAATTTGAATTAGATTTCCTTATCCAACTCGTTATTATACCGGTATACTGCCTCTAATCCTGTAACCTTTGAAGCTATTTCGGTCAAGGGGATTATATCGCTTCTGTCAATATACTCCAGAGAGAATTTCCTGTTCAGTGCCATAAGCTGCTTTAACCCTGCAGCAATCCTGTTTATGTATGAATATAACCCTACCGCTCCGGTGGAAATATTCAAAGCATCTTCCCCATACAGCAGTTTAAGCTCTCTAATGTCTCCGAATACCTCTTCCTTGGCAGTGCCAAACCTCAGATATTCTTTGGGAGTCATTCCTTCCTTCATTAAATCTCCTATCTGCTTGCCTGCCATGGCTGCTGCCATTGCCGCCCTTCCTATGCCGACAATATTTATATATGGGGCACCTAACGCCAATCCTTTATATACCTGATCCTCCATGGCAAAGCCACCGGTTATTGCAACCTGCGGAAGATTATAGTTCTTCTCCTTCATTCTCTTTAAAATGTTATACAACAGGCTCTCCAAGTATACTGTCGGAATTCCCCATTCATTCATCATCTTGACAGGGCTGTTCCCTGATCCTCCTCCGGCTCCGTCAAAGGTTACCAAATCCACTCCTGCCTTTGAAGCTATCTTGAGAATCCTTATTAAATCCCTAGGGTCAAAGGGGCCTGTCTTGAAGCATATGCGCTCAGCTCCAAGCTTTCTTAATTCTTTTACCCGATTAATCAGTATATCTTCGTTCCACATAGGAAGCTTGCCTATTTTCTCAAATACCTGTCCTTTTCCCTCTTTATAATTTTTTGCTATTTCAGGATCCGACGGGTCAGGGTAAACTAAGTAGCCCTTCTTCTGGTATTCAAGAGCAGCATCTATATCCTTAACTCTCCCCATTCCTTGAATTCCCTTGGCTGCCTGTCCGAACTTCAGTTCGACGGTTTTTACCCCAAGTTCTTTAATTGCATAATCCAATACGCCGAGGTTTTCATCATCGTAATTCCCCTGGAGTATTATGTCTCCAAATCCTCTGTAATACTGCCTGAAGGATGATACCATTTCCTTCAGCAGCGGAGAGCCGGCGACCTTCCCATTTTCCAGTACCAGTTCCTTATCTTTCGCCACAGCATCTTCTCCAATAACAACCAGCACCCCTGACAATGCAGCTCCTGCATAATAATCCTTCCAGTTCAGCTTGGCCATGGCAGGCAGGATTATTGGCGCCTTTAATTTGATTTTGTTGTTGATTCCGAAATCCACAGCAATATTGGCCTTGGGAAATGTTGCTTCATTTGCATCCTCCGGGCAGCCGAGCGCGCCAAAGACCCTGCCGTTGATATTAAAGTGGGAAAAATCCAGAGGATAGCTTTTTTCAGAGGCAAACTGGTTTTTGTCTGTTTCAAAGGGATATATGGCCTCTGAACCTCTGACAGCAGACAGGCCTATTTCACAAGTTCCGATGCAGCTTGCAGTACATACCGAACACATTCCCGAGAAATCGGAAATATGCTCCGGAGTCCTCATTTTTGTATTGGTTAAAGAACTTCCTAAGGATGGACTATATGACATAGAAAACCCCCCTTAATTATTTTTAAGTTAATTCCTTCAATTTCAATTATAAGGTATTTATGACATATGTCAATTATTATTTCCGTCCTCTGCCAGTAGTATATATCCGACCTGTCCCGCAAAAAAGTACACCTCCAAATGATAGATTTTTTATCTGACATTTGGGGTGTACTTCACTTTTCTGGACTTCATGTACTTCTATTCAAACTCTATGGTTGCCGGTGGTTTGCTTGTTATATCATACATTACGCGGTTAACATGCTCCACTTCGTTTACTATCCTGTTGGATATTTTCTCAAGTACTTCATAGGGTATCCTTGCCCAATCGGCAGTCATGGCATCGGAGCTGGTAACGGCACGGATTGCCACCGTATGGGAATAGGTTCGCTCGTCCCCCATTACCCCTACGCTTCTTATGTCGGGCAGGGCAGTAAAGTACTGCCATATGCATCTTTCCAATCCTGCATTCTTTATCTCTTCCCTGAGAATTGCATCGCTTTCCTTTACTATGTGAAGCTTTTCCTTTGTTATTTCTCCCAATACCCTTATGCCAAGTCCCGGTCCCGGGAAGGGCTGCCTCCATACCAAATCCTCCGGAAGGCCAAGCTCCAGGCCAACCAGCCTTACCTCATCCTTGAAGAGTTCCCTTAAAGGCTCAATAAGCTTTAACCGCATGTTTTCAGGCAGGCCGCCCACATTATGATGGGACTTTATTACAGCCGCAGTCTTGGTTCCGCTTTCAATAACATCAGGGTAAATGGTACCTTGCACCAGGAAGTCAATCTCTCCAAGTTTATTTGCCTCTTCCTCAAAAACCCTGATGAATTCTTCACCTATTATCTTTCTTTTTCTCTCTGGTTCCGATACTCCCTTCAGTTTGTCAAGGAATCTGTCCTGGGCGTTAATCTTAATAAGGTTGATGTCAAAACGTTTCCTGAACACTTCTTCTACCTGCTCCGCTTCATTTTTTCTCAGCAAACCGTGGTCGACAAATATGCAGGTCAGGCGATTTCCTATGGCTTTATGCACCAATACTGCCGCTACTGAGGAATCAACACCGCCGCTTAAGGCGCATATTACCTTCTTGTCTCCGGCAAGTTCTTTTATCCGCTCTATATTTTCATCAATGAAATTTCCCATTGTCCAATCCCCTGAAAGCCCGCATATATCATAAAGGAAATTTCTCAATATCTGTTTCCCATACTCAGTATGCTCTACTTCCGGGTGGAACTGAACTCCGTACAGCTTCCCGGACTTGCTTCCCATGGCCGCTACAGGACATGTCTCCGTAGCTCCAATGATGTCAAATCCGGCCGGAGGAGTATCTACGTAAACGGTGTGGCTCATCCAGCATATACTGTTCTGTGGTACTTCTCTGAAAAGAGTATTCTCCAGAAGCTTCACCTGCGTCTTTCCGTATTCCCTCTTAACAGCCCTTGCAACCTTTCCTCCCAGCATATGAGCCATAAGCTGCGCTCCGTAACATATACCCAGGATAGGTACTCCCATCTCAAACACCCCGGGATCGCACCTGGGAGCCTCCTCTTCATATACACTTGCAGGCCCGCCGGTGAATATTATCCCTTTGGGATTCTTCTTCCTTATTTCATCCAGGCTGTAATCATAAGGCACAACTTCACAATATACATTGGCCTCTCTTACTCTTCGGGCAATAAGCTGATTGTATTGACCCCCGAAGTCCAGTATCAATACCAGTTCCTTGTCTGCCATATTACACTCTCCATTCATTAGCTGCCTCGCGGCACACGGCTCGCAGCCCGTGCATCTTTGCATATTCCTAATATAGATAACATTAGTTCCCTACAGACTATAGTTGGGAGCTTCCTTTGTTATGCTTACATCGTGGGGGTGGCTTTCTCTCAAACCTGCAGCGGTTATACGCATGAACTGCGTATTTTTCCTCAGCTGCTCAATAGTATGTGTTCCGCAATAGCCCATACCGGATTTCAGGCCTCCTACCAATTGATAAATCGTTTCTGCCAAAGGCCCTTTATAAGGTACTCTGCCTTCTACTCCTTCCGGAACAAGCTTCCTTGCATCCTCCTGGAAATACCTGTCCTTACTGCCGCATGCCATTGCACCCAAGGAACCCATACCCCTGTATACCTTGAAGCTTCTTCCCTGATAGATTTCCATTTCTCCGGGGCTTTCAGCAGTACCGGCAAAAAGACTCCCCAGCATTACTGCACTTGCTCCTGCGGCAATTGCCTTTACAATATCTCCGCTGTATTTGACTCCTCCGTCTGCTATTACAGGTATACCATATTTATCTGCTTCCATTGTGCAGTCATATATTGCCGTAATCTGAGGCACTCCTACACCGGTCACCACCCTGGTGGTACAGATCGAACCGGGGCCTATACCTATCTTCACAGCATCTGCGCCGGCCTCGATAAGCTCCCTCACTGCCCCTGCTGTAGCTACATTACCGGCAATCAGCTGCAATTCAGGGAATCGGCCTTTTATCCTCCTTACAGCTTCTATAACACCCTTTGAATGCCCATGGGCAGTATCTATTACTGCAACATCGACCTTTGATGATACCAGAGCCTCTGCCCTCTCAATCATATCTTCGGTTACACCGACAGCCGCGCCCACAAGCAGCCTTCCTCCCGGATCCTTTGCGGAACTTGGATACTGTATGGCTTTCTCAATATCTTTTATTGTGATCAGCCCTTTAAGATATCCCTGATCATCTACAAGGGGGAGCTTTTCGATCTTATGCTTCTTCAATATCTGCTCCGCCTGCACTAAATTAGTGCCTACCGGTGCGGTTATAAGGTTTTCCTTTGTCATTACCTCGGATATTTTTCTTGAAAACTCCGTCTCAAAGCGAAGATCCCTGTTCGTAAGTATCCCTACCAGTTTGCCTTTTTCATCAGTTATAGGGACTCCGGAAATTCTGTACCGTTCCATCAGCTCCATAGCATCAGATATTACGTGTTCGGGGGACAGGTGAAAGGGATCAACTATGACTCCGTGCTCCGACCTCTTTACCTTATCCACTTCCATAGCCTGCTTTTCTATGGACATATTCTTATGAATTATTCCGATGCCGCCTTCCCTTGCTATTGCAATAGCAAGCTTGGACTCTGTAACGGTATCCATACCTGCCGACATCAGCGGAATATTGAGCTTGATTTTCTTGGTAAGCATTGTCGAGGTGTCTGTATTCTTTGGAAGAACTTCAGATTTTGCCGGAACCAGAAGAACATCATCGAAGGTCAGACCCTCTTTCACAAACTTTTCCATTGGGCTAAAACACACTCCTTTTTAATTTGTAGAAAAAAGTCTGCAATAGTGAAATTGCAGACAAGAAATTTCACTCATAGAAACATAATTAACGGTTATGTTGTAGATACTTCCGAGCCATATCCTCGAAATTATATGAGTTTAAAAAACGTATTTTTAATAGTATATTTAATGCTGCAGTTTTTGTCAAATTATTTCTGACTTTGCAGAACCCAGTTACAGAGTTGCTCATATGCCGATACTCCTGTTCACAGTGCTCCCAGTATTTTAATATAGAATATAATAACTATCAGCCCTGCAAAAAATACTTTGATGGTGCTGCCAAGAATGTAACCTATGAACATGGCGAAGCCTGAGGTAAAGGATTCCTTCATCTGCTTGCCAAAATACAGTTCCCCCAGTATAACCCCTGCAAGCTGTCCGATTATAAGCCCGGGTATGCCTAAAGCAATAAGCCCAAGTATTCCCCCGAGGAATCCGCCTATAAGGCCATACTTGGACGCGCCATACTTCCTGGCAGTTATAAGGCCTCCAACATAGTCCACTGCTGAAGCTATGGCAGTGAGAACAGCAAAAAGTACGATGTTCCCTATAGTAATAACCTCAAAGCTCGTGCTCCATGCATATATAAATGCCCCTGCAAACACAAGAGGTACTCCGGGAAGCACCGGAAGGAAAACTCCTGCAAGGCCCGTCAACATGATTGCTGAGCTTAAAATTAAAAAAAGTAAACTCAAAAGCTTCACCTGCAATTTTCATATGCTTCATTTAAAACCTTGTAATATTCAATATATACTATACCATATTGAATATGGAATAATACATACTATAACTGCAGCTGTCAACGCCGGAATGTTTTTGACCCAATTGCCGTTCAAGTATCGCCGTCGCATTGAAAAAAATCTGTTTCAGCTATGCTTAAACAGATTTAGTATAGTACATTTCCAATCAGTAAAATCCGACTAATCCCTTTACACTATATACCTTCCTGTTCACTGTTCTCATTTATCAAAACATTGGTTCCCGGCTCCGGTTTTTCTTGCCGGGAGCCTTTTTGCTCCATAAGATTCAATACCAGCAGAGCGCCTAATATAATGAATGCTCCAAGCAGTCCAATAAAGCTCAGGGTCTCTCCCAACAGAATAAAGGAGCATAACGCAGTCAGTATCGGCTGTGTACACTGCAGCATGGAGACTGTGCCTGAGGACAGATGAGCCAGGGCTGAGTTTTGAAGCACATAGGCCGCACAGGTGCAGGCCAGGGCCAGATAACTGATAACCATCCATGCTTCCGGTGCTACCCGGGGTATGACGGAAAAATCATCAAACAGCAGGGCGCATGCAAAGCTGACTACCGCAGTTATACCGGCCTGGGAGGCAGATATGGCGAAGGCATCCATGGACTCCAGGGATTTTTCACCGAAGGCCAGGGCACCTGAAATAGCTATCGCTGTGGTCAGGGCAAACAGATCGCCTATATTGAACTGGAACCTGCCGCCATTGGAGCATAGCAGGTATAGGCCTAATACAACAACAAGCTGCAGAGGCAGGTATTTGAAGTTATATTTTATTTTTAAAATGGGTACCACGAGCACCGGTGCAAAGATGACCGGCAAGGACATCAGAAAGCCCACATTAGTGGCAGAGGTCCACTTTAGCGCCAGATTGCAAGTGATGTATGCAACCGCCATACAAAGGCTGGCCGGAAGAAATTGGGATGGCTTTGCAGACTTCAGTTGTGAGATGATGCTCCGGCCAAAAAATATCAGGAAAATTATTAGTGCAATGGTAAACCTGAAGGTTAGCAGCCAGAAGGGTGTAATACTCTCATAGGCTATCTTGGTAAGCGGGTTCCCGAACCCATAAACGACACTTTGAAGCAGTACGAAGGATACATACTTGAATTTCCCAAAGCCAATTCTCATATCAACTGTTCCTTTCATACATAATTTGCGATGGATTTACGCTAATGCAGATTGCTCCGCCGCAAAGAATATCAAGGTAACACAAATCTGTTTCAGGGTTGCTTAAACAGATTTTGTTTAGCATAAACTTCTGCCTGCATTTTCCAGAATGAGTTATTCTCTTTTCAATTATATCACTGATATATAAAATGAGATACAAAAAAAACTACTGATTTATCAGTAGCTTAAGTACGGGAATACATCAACAGCACTATCAGATATGCCCAATTTGTCAACGCCGGAATGTTTTTGACCCAAATTTTACACAAGTAATAATGAAACAGCCTTTTACTACATATTTTTTCTGTAGAGCTCCATGTTTTCTTTTTGCAGTTTTTCTTCCCAGATCATCTGCAACAGAGCCAGTTCTTCCGTATAGTCTGTCTTGGACTCATCCTTGTCGTATTGAAGATTATCAAGAATTTCAATGGTAAAATTCTCTGAACCTGAATCTGTCCAGTCCTTTTGAAGCTCTTTATTGGGATGCATACCCGCATTCAATCTCACTTTAGTACCATTGATTCTGCCCCTTAGATCCTTGGTCGCTTCAACATAGCATTTGTTTTTTTCTTTGGAACGAATAATGAATATCCCCATATCCGGCTTCGTTTGTTTATACTGCAGCTTTAATTCCTTTTTCCTGTCCATCAGATTCCACCTTCTTCATTTTATCATTTGCACAGAATATTATTACCCCATATTGCATCATCCATAATTTTCAAAAGCTTCATTTGATATTTCTAACCTTTGCCTTCAATTCATCTTCAGTCAAGCTATGCTCTTCCGGGGATGCCCACAATTCATATACATGCTTGTCTTTTTCATATGTAAATATCACTCTTTCAGCAGCTATATCGTTCTTTGCCAATAAGGATAATACTTCTTTTACAACTGCCAAGTGTTCCGCATCATCTGCAATATGAATATTTATTTGCTCATATGCTGCGCCGGCTTCAAAAGGTTTCTTCCCTCCCCCGGTAACGCTTTTTATTGAGCTCTCAATGCCGCTTCCTGAAAAGACGCCTTGAATTTTCGAATTGTATTGGTTGCGGCTTTTGTACTGAGGATAATCATCGTGTATTTTCTTTGAATTGAAGCTTTTCGCAATCGGAAATGAAGTGCCGTCATCCAGGCATGTAACTAATGCATAGTACTTTCCGTATATAGGATCAATTTTGGCGAATCCTACTTCAAAGGATAAATCCGGATACCTTTCATTCAGGTAACCGGCGAATTCCCCCCTTATGCCCGAAAGAAACATAACTGCCGTCAGAACCAAAACTATTGATATTCCGATGATACCGGTTAAGATCTTTTTAAGTTTAATACTCATAGAACACCCCTGACCCAATTAATCACAACATATTTTTAATGCTATCCCCTATAAATCCACACGCCATACCATGTGGTGTGCTCCCTTGCCCCAGTAGTCCTCCATTATGCAAGACGGTTTGCCCCACTTGCCGGTCCAAACCTTCTGTGCAGTCTTATACCCGCTGTCAAGGCAAAACTCGGTATATCCCTTATTTTTCAACTCATCGTACATCATCCTGAGCATCATGCTTCCTATTCCTTTATATTGATAATCCGGATGAACAAACACTGTCCCTATTTCTATAACGTCAATGTATCTTCCCTTTGTGCATTTCATAATCAATTCATTTGGCCTGCCGTATTCAATAGTGCCTATGATCCTGCCTTTATCCCTTACGACTATAAAAAACCTATCACGGCCTTCACTATCCATATCCTGCATAAGATACTTCTTCTTGCACTCAATTTCGCCTTCCATCAGCTCCGCCAAATGGGAAATACCATTTTTCACAAATGTATCCCTTACCACAATCTCAAAAAACTCATTTATTGAACATATTTCCTCCAGCTTTGGCCTACCAATCTGATAATCATTCATTAAAATCACCCCTTAACAAAAAGTCCGCCCAATCAAGTTTAAGTTTATCGGTATTTTCTTGCCAGTACAGCAGGCGGTTATAGTAGTAATTTATCTTTTCACTGACCGGTATTGAAAAGTTATCCTTTCCGTACCTTAAAACAATTGACGTCAATTCATACATAGGCAGCCCCAAGGCGTGTGTCCCTACATGCACGGTTGCTCCGGCATGACCGATTGCGTGGCACAAAGCGCCATATTCACTGTCATTGATTTCTTTTGCCGCTGCATGTGAATTCAAGATAGCCTTTTTTGCCGCGGGCATTTTGATTTTGCCTCTTGCCCAAGCCTCACTAAGCTCCAAACATATTCTTGGCCTCCGTTCATCAGGATACTTTGCTTCAAATTGCTCCAAAGGCAGTTTTGCGCAATCCAGTGCCCACATCACCAGGGTTCGGTGATTTTGCAGCTGAATAAGCTTTATCAGCTCTTGCAAACATTTGCTGTCGCGGGAAAACAATATTTTATTTCTTTTCTTTAATTTGATTTCTACATCCGAGAACATAGTGCTTGTCTTCTCCCTAATCATAATACTTCCTTTCCCATCATCACCACATTATCATAAACACCGTCAAGCTTACGAGATTTTATTCTCTTCCCCTCGTAAACAAATCCAAACTTCTCATAAAGCCTTATAGCATTGATATTGCTTTCAAATACTTCAAGTTCAACCTTCTCAATACCATTCTTCTTCACTGCATGTTCCATAGCCTTTTCAATCAGCTTGCTGCCTATACCCTGGTTTCTATATTCGCTCAATAAGCCTATGCCCAGTATTCCAACATGAGTAAAACCTTCATTTCTTTTTGGAATTATGTCACACCATCCGATAACTTTATTTCCATCAATAGCATAATATTGGGCATAGTCATTTGCTACATTCATACTGACAAAATCTTTTACCCCTTCCAGCGGAAATCCCTTGACAATGCCTAAATACTTACGTTCCCTTGCTACGATGTCAAGCGCTTGATAGAAGCTTTCAGCGTATTCTTCCGACGCTTTTATGATCTCAACCATTGATATTCCTCCTTTTAATTACTATAAATTACCTATTGAGGGTTTATGAGGTGTGGTTGCATGAGGCATTGTTAGGCGTAAGTGCTTTTACTTTAAAACTATCGGTAACATCCCAATCATTCCAGTTATATTTAATGCACAGTGTGTTACAATGCCAATGTAAATATTTCTTTTCCACCAAACCACATAAACAAGAGGTAATAGTGCTATTATTCTAGTAACATTCTGCCAGGGAGTGAAGAAGTGGTAAAGAGAAAACAACAATACGTTGATTATTGGCGCCCATCCTTTCATATGCTTCATCCTGGGTAGTAAATAACCTCTGAAGTAGAGTTCCTCTACTATTGGCCCGATTATCCCGTTAAAAATCAGGCCAAGAATCCACGTAACCAATAAGACTGTCTTAGAGTATTGGCTAATATGTTGATAAAAGCTATCAAGGAAAAACCATTTCGGGACCCAATAAAAAAAATTGTTAACGAATAATGTGTCAATCCTGGTAGACAGGCATCTGAAAACAAATTCACTCCACTTTATCAGTATGACGACAAAAATAATAAATTGAATGACAGGCACCTTTTCTCTAAATAGCACCACATTATTAAGGGATATTCTCTTGTTCACCTTTCTACCTTGATAAATCAAAAATCCCAATTCAAAGGGAACTAAAATTATTGCAATTGCAGCAAAAATAACTAAAATTGAAGGTATTGAAAACGGAACCGCGTACCAGCTAACCAGTGAGTAGAATGCTAAAATCAAAATGCCCGGCAATAGCGACAATACAATAATTTCCAGCCTTCTCTCTTTTTCAGTTGGTCTTGTATGGTTAAACTCGTAAGTCAAATTCCTTGCATAATCTCTTTCTCTTACTAGCTCTTCGTCAACAGCACTATAATAATCTCCCGATGACATTTTTTCTTTTTCACCTTTTGTCATATTCTTCTCCTTCAAATAAATCACTGCAGTTGAAAGAATCATTTTTCATAGTCTTCCACAAAATATCGCTTGCCTTTCTTTATTACTTTATGGTTTTCAATTTCAAGCATCATCTTTTGTTGATCAATACCGCCCGGGTACTTTTCATTACTTCATGATATTCGATAGGTACAGCTATAACCATATTGCCGCCCATGCCGCAGCGTGAGGGCATTGTTTGATGCAGTAAGTACGCTATACTATACTCCATTAGTTCTTTTGCCTTGCTACAACAGCAAATTCTAATGACTCTGCATCGTAAGGCAGTCCGCATACATCCGAATAAAACTCCAAAACCTCAAGGCCATTGTCCTCAAATTCCCTTCTGAGTGTTTCAACACTGTAATACTGCAGCCAATTATATATAACTCGCGTTTGAGCCTTTTCAATAATTGTGTATTTATCAAGTATTATTTTCTCATCGCAGTACTTAAACGTATTAACAAAGCAATAATAATCCTCCGGAGACCAAAAATTATTTAGATGGTTGAATTCATAAGCGGCGATTTCTTCTCTCTGGTTATATGATTTTAATGAGTAGACATCAAGTAAAACATTTCCTGAAGGTTTCAAAAGCTCTTTAAATTTGTTTAACATAATACCCCTTTGTTTGGGACTCAACGCACAATAATCACACATAATCATTGTAATTAGATCAAACCTGTCTTGTGTTTCATACTCAAGATAATTTTTGTGAATATAATTAACTTTCAAGTTTTTGCTTGAAGCTATCTGTGCGGCATACTCAATTGATCTTTTTGAAAAGTCTACTCCGGTAACGTTAATACCCCTTTCTGCAAACCTATTAGTGTAAAGTCCCGGGCCGCATCCAAAATCTAAAACATTTGATTTGTTATTGAGATTAAACTTTTCGATTATCCAGGATACAGATCGGTTAATAAAACGAGCATTTCGAGAGGAAACGTCTATCTCTTCATTAAGATGATAATCCAGCATCTTTTTTGATGTATGTTCATCGGTCCATAGTTCTGCGGCAGTATAATACTGAAATGGTTTTGGCCTTTCATTGATTGCTTTTAAATTATTGAACATAAAGATATCTCCCTAAAAATTCTTTCGGTGTTTATTGCATATAATTGCGAACTAATAAGCCCTATCCAGCTCTTGTGCCATTAGGTACAGCTTTTTCCGGCTGAGCCAATACAGGAACAATACCATCTGCATATCCAATATCAAATAACATCCCTTCGGAAAGTTCTCCTGCCATTTTCTTAGGAGCCAGGTTAACAACAAATAACGCCTGCTGTCCTTCTATCTCTTTTGGATTCTCTCTTTCACCTTTCATCCCAACTAATATAGTCCTCAAAAAGTCACCAAAATCAACTGAAAGTTTAACCAGCTTATTTGAATCTTTTATGTCCTCAACTGATATTATAGTTCCTACCCGAATATCAATTTTATCAAGTATATCTATTGTAATATTAGGCTTTACTGAAGCACTCATTGCACTCTCTCCTTCGTAAATTATTTAGGATTGTATGTATATCTCAATTCTTTCTTTACCACTGCCCAAATTGTTTCTTTTTAAGGATATAGAACTAATTTCTCCTGTTTTTTTTAAATGCGTCCCTCCGCAGGGAACTTTGGCAAACCCTTCTATGGGTTTTCCCAAAATATTTTCTTAACACTCCTCATCATATAGCCTCTCTTTCACATGTACTTTATATATTACAATTCTACAAGTATGCAGTATAGCTGCTGTTACTCTATATATTGCGTTTTACATATAGGACAAGCATTTATGTGTACGCTAACAATATTGCCGCATTCAATGCAAGCCCATCGAGCCTCCTCATTCTTCAGGAATTCTTTCATACCGTTTTGCTTAATATTCTCAAGATTTTCAATCATGCTCATGTGATATTTTGTTCGGTATCGTTTATCCAGTTGCTTCAATCTTCTGCATGGAAATTTATCACCCTCATACTTTTTATTGATATACTGGCGGAGCGGCCCTATATATAACGTCTGACCTTATTCATATATCTCATATATTCTTCTCCAAATTTCTTGATGCACCATCTTTCTTCCGATAGTATAATCCAATGGGAAGATATTTGAAAAACTATCAATAATGTAAATAACGCCCATGAGTTTGATATAAGTACACATCCTAACAAACAAATGAAATATGCAATGTACATAGGATTGCGGGATATTCGGTATAAGCCTTTTACATTCATTCCATTTGTTTTAGGTCTCGCGTAATCCAGCATCGACATAGCATATAAAACAAGCCCAAAACTGTATGTTACTACACCTATGTAAAACCAATCCGAATCAACTTTGATTTTTAGTAATATCAAATCCAACATAATGAACAGTGTTGCAGCTTGGTATACCCAATATGCAATTCTTTCCCTCCCTACTAATGGCGCAAAGTATGCTGCACGTTTGAGAGCTTCTTTGTTGACCATGCTTAAAAAAGCATATCTTATAATAATTATCGGTATAGCCAATACGAATGCACTCATTTGAATCCCCCATAGAAACTTATATATGATCCTTTACCAATTTTCATAATGTACTATATCTTCAAGTCTCTTTCTGGGTCGCGCTTTAGGTGACTCATCTGCATAGCCAAGAGTTAAAATACAAACCACGTATTTATCAGCTGGGATATTTAAAACTGGCCTAATTTGTTCTTGCATAAAATCAGCAACCCAACAAGTACTTAATCCTAAGACTTCCGCTTCTAATACAATATGCTCGATTGCAATTGCTGTATCTCTTATTATTTGTTTTAGTGCTTGCTGGGGGCTATTTTCATTTAGAAATATTTCTATATCATCTTTTATTCTAGAACGTATATCCGCAACACACACGATGAAGACCGGAGCTGAAAGCATCCAATTCTGATTATTTGATTTTTCAGCCAGACTTTCTCTGCTTGATTTAGATTTCACTACAATGAAATGCCAAGGTTGTGTGTTGCTTCCGGATGGAGCAAGTCTAGCACTTTCAATTAACTGAGTTATTTTTTCATCTTCTACTGGCTTATCGGTATATTTCCTTATACTTCTTCGTGATTCAATCTGTTTCATAATATTACACTCCTCAAAATCTATTATTTTATTGACAAAATAAACATTTTTATGCTTCAAGGTGCTCTTCGGATAACCTTATAATATTAACATCGCTGTACTTGTCAGCAATTTTTCCGGCAAGACTCTCAATCCCCAATAGTTCAGTAAAGGTATGACTGCCAATTATTAAATTCATTCCCACAAATTTAGCATACTCAATAGTGTAAAGGACCTTCTCGCCAGTTATATATACATCACAATTTTTCTCAAATGCCTCTCTTACATCTGCAGTTGAACCCCCACCCCCACAAACTAAACCAACTCTTTTTATACGGCCATCTTTGAATCTCCATGCCTTTGTTGGTTCTTCAAGAATCATCTCCAATTTTCTCACTAGCTCTTCAAATTCTATCTCTTCATCAAACTCAGCTATTCTTCCGCAATAGAATCCGTCTTCATTATGAGATTTCTTGATAATACTTAACCCCAGCTTTTCAATTAAAGAATTATTTGTCCCAAAATTACAATCATCTAATGGCAGATGAGTAAAATAATGTGACATGTTGTATTCCGTTAATTTTTTTCGACATGCCTCTTTAAGGCCAAATATAAAATCCCATGCATCATGATGAGTTATAATCAGGTTAACGTTATTTTTTCTGCCTTCTTCAATTGTATCAAGAGTTAAATTTGTACAATACCCTATCCTTCTAATATCTTCTGTACCCCTTACTGTAATTCCGCTTTGTTCATGGAAATGTTCATTCTCATCGCTTTCAAACAAACTTATAATGAATCTCTCTATCTCAGCTAATCTCATATTCTCTCCTCCTTTATAATTAAAATTTTATCTACGCGTCAGCTAAAAGTTCAGCACTTACGACACCGAAATGCTTTCTACTATTACTGCTTTAATAACTCTAAAGTATGTTTAATTAATCCAATATCGCCCCATTTACCATGTCCCGGTATAACAACATCAGCATCTGAGTACTTTTCCAACAGCTTATTAAGTGAAATTGGCCACTGCTGTATGTTTGCATCTGTTGTACTTCCCAATCCTTCTGAATTCAAATCTTTGATTATACAACCGCCAAATAAAACCCTGTCATTTGGAAGCCAAACAACTATGTTATCTGCAGAATGCCCTTCCCCAGGATAAAATACTTCTATAGCAACATCTCCAATTTTAATATTTGGATCCGAATCAAGTGATGGTGTAGGCTTCTTGTAACCATTCTCTTCTGCAAGCTCTGCAGTCAGCATTGTGCTCCTAACATCAATCTTATTATCAAGCAATGCATCGATTCCGCCAATTCTGTCCTCATGAGCATGAGTTATAACGGCTAGGGAAAAATCTTTGTTAAACGTATCTTTCGTAAGTTTAATTAGTTCTTTTGTTTGTTCATTGTTCCATGGAGTATCAATCATTACTAATCCGTCCGAAGTTTCTATAACCAGACCATTTGATGGGGTTCTATATCCATTATAGTTTGTATAAGTGGTATGTACCCAAATATTGTCTTTAACTCTGTTCAACTCAACATAATTAGAATCCTCAGAACCACTTGCCAATACTTGTTCTTCGACTACTGCATTTTTTGATACATCCTCATTAATTGTACATGATGTAAACAACATGATAATACAAATTAAGACCGTTACTAAGTAAATCCTCTTCATATGCCCTCCATAAAAAACTCTAGTCAATCATTATTAGTCAAGCATGACGGCGTCCTTCATTTAATCCTTTGCTTCATCAATTCTGTCCATTCTTGATCCATTTTTTCAGTCTTTCCTTTTTGAGGTTCTCTTTTATGATCCAGTTAATATCCTTGTCATCACAAGTCATCCATTTTTCAAATCGTTGTTTTCCCTCCTCCGGGAAACCAACAATGGCAACACTCCAACAATATGCCATTCCTTTTTTCAATGCTTTGAATCCTTCATCTTTTCTATCCGGAATCCCCTTTATTGAGCATGCGATACTATCAAGTATTTGTAACACTTTGGATACTTGTTCTTTATGCTTTAATAATTTTGGTTCGCAGAGTGCAGCTGCCGCTGCTCTTTTTTCATAGCTATTGCCTTTTGCCCACATTTCCATTTCCGTTATCAGTTCTCCCATATGCTCATCCCCATAAATCTGAAGCGCCATTGCAACGCATTCGCGTATTCGCCACCGGGGGTCAGAGGCTAGTAATCGCAAACGTTCAAGATATTTAGTCTTCCCACTTTTTACGAGTTTTCCTAATCCTACGGTTCCGCAGCAAGCTAAATATCCCTGTTGTGTATTGACGGGGGCAATATCAGGTGTATAACTAAGTAAATGCAGAAATGTCTTCTCATCCCCAACTTCTGCGACAGCTTGTATTAATTCTAAGTTAGCTCTTGGGCCCGGCAGAGCAGATTCTTGCATTAAATATTCGTCCCAGTCCTCCAAGTTTTGTAATTTCTCAATATATTCTTGAATTTTGCTCATCTTTTTCCCTCTTTTTTACATATAGGACCGTTTTCAGATAACGGTTTCGCATTCAAGACACCGAGACGCTTAGAGCGATGTCTCTTAGTGTCGCAGGCGTGGTTGCTGCTTAAGAAAGTCTACAGTTCTACCAATCCTTCGCAACCCAAGGTTTTATGTTATTTATATCCTACCACTCACTGGTTTTTTTTGTAACTCAAAAATACGTTGCCACAAAGACATAACTGAATTAAACTTAAAACAAAAAATTCAGCAGTCGCTAAGTAAACTTCTCCCAATACTAATACTTGAACAACCAGACTTACAAAAAATATAACGCCCACTATAGCAGAAGTATACCATGATTTGTTGCCTTTTTTTCCAATACTAAATATTGCTGCTATAATATTTCCTAAGCCAAATACAACAATTGCAACTAGCCCAGGGATAACCCAGCTGTCAAAAGGAACTTTAGACAGCCATTCTTTTGGATACTCAGAAAATATACCCTTGCCTGAAACCATCATTATTCCGATATAAATAGCACCTAATGATAAAAATAAGTCATATACCCCTAATAAAACTTTGCTCATTTTTTGTCTCATTCATATTTCCTCCTACCAATTACATTTCGCAAAATTCTATGGCTCTGCTCCCGGTGAAGGGGTGTGGTTGCTGCTTAAGTCAAACTATAGTGCTGCACATCTTAGATATTTCTTAACTACAGATTTTGCTAAAGCTTCCGACGAATCATATATATTCAGTTTTAACCCTTTGACATTACTCAAAATACTTAAATCGGTACATGCCATTATTACACTATCTATACGTTGATTCTTAACTTCATAGATAAGCTCATTCCATAATGAGTTGATAAATCCTCTATCCCGCTTCATTTTTACTGCATCTATAATACTATTTATCTTCGCTTGCCACTGCTCCATAAAAATAAACTCATGTCCGGCAGATATAATACCTTTCTGGTACAATTCAGACTTAACAGTTATTTCGGTGGCAAATATCGTGGTGAGTTGCTTACTATTTGGCAGACAACTTACTGTTTCTTCCACAATGTTTAATAAGGGTATCTTAATTGAGTTCTTCAACTCATCAAAATACACATGTGCCGAATTACAAGGCATAGCTATAAAGCTTACTCCTGTTGATTCCAACTTTCTCAAACCATCTATTATAGCCCGTTTCATTAATGAATGGTCTATTTCCCTATCAATGTAAAATGGAGTTGGAAGTGAATATACTATAATGTGTGGATAATCTATATCATACTTTGCACCATATTGTATTTGACATTGATCGAGAACCAATTCCAGAAAAGGAGTGGTTGATCGCGGTCCCATACCTGCTAATATTCCGATACTGCCTTTTATCATATTAACCTCCATTTTTTAGCAAAGATGCCGGTTTTATAGTGCTCGTCCCATGCCGTCTAACGGTCTAGGCTTCACGACGCCCCTGCTTTCGAGCCGGATGTGAAGCCATGATTATCCAAAGTGGCCAAGTTAAATCTTATTAAATTCTATATACTTTTTGCGTTTCTAATATGGCGTCCGGTGAAACAATTTTTACATATTGATTTATATCTTGCAGATGCTGCTCTAATAAGCCTTCATTAATGCCCGGCGGAGCATATACAACAAATAAAACATTCTTTGTATTTTGCGTTATTTGGGTTCGATTATCAGGTCCATAAATAATACTGGATATGATCCCACTCCCGTCAACCATCATCATATCACCTGGGGCTAATTTTTTCTCTTGCCCGTTCAATAATATATAACGTTCATTTCCTTGTGATAAATCTACCATTATTGGCAGCCTAACAGCATCCATATCATGACCGGCTGTAAGTAAAAGATTCTTTAGTTCAGCCATAAACATTGTTTCTACTAACGGGGCAACATTCGGTATGGATTTCTTTTTTAAAACAACGGATTCCAATTGAAGCAGCACGTGATATGTTTTCTTGAAGCGCTTGTAATAGTTAACATAGGTTTTAATCGGTTCTGTTAAACTCAGATCGGTTCGGTTAATATTCTCATACCTGGTTCTCAAATCGTTTTCAAGCTCTTCCTTTTTCTTTTCTAATCCTGTATTAAACTCAGAGTTGCTTGCATTCTTAATAAGAACTGCTCCAATTAATCCACCGGGATATGCAGTTTTCAATTTTTCAGATATCAATAGCATTCAATTTCCCCCTGTTCATTTGTTTCAAACCATTTCGGATAACAGTTCCGTATTGCCTGTCCCAACGTATGTTGTGTCCTTGCTATTCTGCGTGCTGCTTTAGTCTACCCGCTGTAATTTGTTGTGCTGCCAGTAAGTTGTTATAGTAAAAATCCTCTATTTGTAATAATGAATTTGCGTCTCCTTGAAAAACTGTTTCATACTTAAACATACCATTTTCATACCTGTGATTTGAAAACAGATTATATCCACAATTCTTTAAATGATCTCCTCTTGATTCCTTTAAAAATTTATATATTTCTTCAGCAGATACATCCGCATTTTGCTTTACATATCCAACATAATCACATGACCAGACAGGAATACTATAACCCTTTTCATAGATATATTCTACACCACTATAAGGATTAAACCCTCTGTATGAATCTGTGAATACCAGGCCATCTGTTTCCAGTTTAAATTCCCAGTCGTAAATTTCAGATTTCCTATAGGGGTTATATGCAGAGTTCTTTCTGACATAACACTCGTACCTGCCTTTTATGATTGTTTTTATTAATATTTCTTTAGAAATCATACTTCAAATACCTCCCTTAATATACTCTCGTTTTCTTCACTTATCTTCGTTTTTCGCAGAATTTCACTTTGATTTGCTTAAGCTTTCCCCCTAGATATTGCATAAATCTGGTAGTTCTGTGGTTTCAGGCAGAGAAAATAAACCGCATGTGTTTTTCTATCTCGGCCGTCGGGATTCCACATCAACTCCAGGTAGCAAACCTCCCATGTCTTCCGGCATCAATTGTGCCTAATTCCTTCGTCCTGCTTATCCTAGAGGTGGAACGTCAATCATGCTCCTAAACTGGGTCTTTGCCCTAAAGGTAAAATTCAACTTGACTGCCCCGGCTCTACATTTCAAGGTGCAAATACTGCTAAAACTTAATTCTATAGCTTGAATGCATCTTTCTCTGTTGCGGTCTTCAGAGTGATTGCTTGTGGCTACATGTGGCTAATTACTAATTGCTAATCTCCGGCTATTATGCAGCCTTCATCGACCTTTTCATATCATTTAGCATCCTATCCGCATCGTAGTCATTACCTTTTGTCAGTATCGCAAAAATAACTCGAATAAGCTTGCCGCAAAGGGCTACTATGGATTCCATTTTGTTAAGAGGGTTCTGTTCCCTGCTAAGATTTCTTTGATGTATTTGACGAAACTCTGAGTTTGTTGCCAACATCGTTATCATAGCTCTGAAAAGCCCTTCTCTTAAGCGCCTTCGCCCTCGTTTACTTATTGTCGTTTTACCTTTGTGCTTGCCTGAACTATTCTCACGCAAGCTCAGTCCAGCCATCTTCTGTATCTGCCTGGGATCGTTAAATCGGCTGATGTCTCCGATTTCGCTAGCAATGACCGCCGCTGCTACCATTCCCATTCCTTTGATACCTACAAGTTTTGATGCGTTTGGAACCTTTATGAGCAGTTCCTGCATCAGTTGCTCTATGTCTTGCTTCTGTTGCATCACCATTTCATACTGTGTCAACAGGTTCTGCAAAGCTGCTTCCGCTGCCTCATTTCCAGCAGTTCTTCCTATTGAGCTAATAGCTAAGTTAACAAGCTTTTCAGCCTTCTTAAGGCTCGGCTTCTTCATTTTCTTTCGCCATGTACTTACTATGCTTAAAGCACCTGCAGCAGCTACTTTCGCAGGAGTTGGGAAGTACCTAAGTGTAAGCCATGCTGCCTCGCCACGCCAATTCTTGAATACTTGATTAAACTCAGGAAATCTTATGTCCAACCATCGTATGACCTGATTGCTCAGGCTTATCATCTGTTCAACCAGACGTTCCCTTTCACTGACCGCCTCACGAAGTTCCTGGTATACATCCTCTGGTATGTACACATCCCTGAATCTACCGTCTTTGACCAACATTGCTATGGTCTTAGGATCCTTTTTATCATTCTTTGTCTGGCTGTTGTCATCAAGCTCTCTCGTACACTTCACATGAAACGGATTAACTATTGCCAATCTATGGCCTTTTCTCTGCAAGTGATCACCAAGCGTAAACCAGTAGTGTCCTGTAGGCTCAAAGCCTACTATTGCCTCGGTTTTTCCTTTATCCTTCATTATTTCCTGCATCCAGTCCTCAAGGGCTTCATAACCTTGATTTGTGTTGCTAAATCTAAGGAGTTTTGACAGCTCGATTCCCCTGCAATCAAAAGCTCTCGCATAGTGTGTGTCCTTCCCAATGTCAATTCCTACTACCAATGTCTCAAATTTAATTTGCAAAATCTTTTCATTTTGTGTACGCTTCATATATGACGCCTCCAATATTATAGTTTTGTGCCTTTCTTGTCCTGATCAGCACATCTCTATTTTATTGCGAGGTGTCTTATTTTTCAAAGTTCATTTATTTTCTTTACAGGAATGCTCCATATATACAGATTACACTATAAAATCCAAACTACTAATATTATGCATGTGAATATCACTCAATTTGCTATGATGCGTAATGCCCCGCAACGCCTTGAATTATACCTTTTAATACCGCTCCCGGCACCCCGGACCTGACATGTGCCGCTTGTGCAGATACTGTCTCTCTTGGGTTTAAATCACTAAACATACTCCGCATAGGAGTTTGTACCTTGTAGAACTTTATGCCGCTATATTAATGAATACTATATATTATCTACTTCTGCATACGAAGTCAGCCTTCGTTCTAGCGTTTCTGTATGTAGTTCAAACAGATTATTATCATAGTCATAGAAATAGATGGAATAGCCTTCCCCTTGTACTCGCTCCCTTGGCGGCTTTAGTTCTAAATTCAGATCTTTAATTTTAGCTAGGTAATAATCTACATCAGTTTCTGGTATTTTAAATGCTATGTGATGATAGGTTCTATTAATTATATTACTATCTTCCATTAGCGCTATCCATTGATCACCAATAATAAAAAACCGCTCTTTATACAAAGAGTGCTTTTTTTCACCGCTATAATAAACTTCCCTAGCGTTAAACAGTTCTTTATACAGTTCAGTTGTTTTATCCAAATTCTTCACAACAAAAGTAATATGGCTTATGGAACTAATCATATATAAGTCCTGCCTTTCTTTAGAGAATCATTTGTGTATGTGAGGTTAGAATAGTATTCCACAAAAATCTACATCAACTATCACCTAACGGTTCCTTACTCAAGACACCGAGACGCTTAGAGCGACATCTCTTAGCGTCGCAGATGGGGTTGCCCTTCTGCAGCGTGAGCGCTTTGTTATGTGAAGTTAGGAGCCCCGACAATCCCTGATAAAAACCTTGCGAAGTAAAATAGCCTGATATCTTATGCATATTCCTTTATTAGCTCTTCAACTATATGCAATGAATTAAATGATACGTTTCCTATGTTATTTTCAAATGACTCTGGACCATCTTCATTAGCAAAGTCGGATATTGACCGAATTACAAGAAAAGGAACATTGTTAGCATAACATACATGTGCTACACCGGCACTTTCCATGTCTGCACACAATGGTTCAAAGTCCTGAATTAATTTATATCGTTCATTTTCTGTTATAAATGCTTCTCCGGTGATGATTCTCCCAATGAAGCATTTGTTCTTCAAGTTAAGAGATCCTGCAATGAGACTGGCATCATTAAGCATTTTCATATCTGACTTGAAATATATATCTTCCATCCAAGGATGATATTCAGTTAGAATCTCTCTTGCCACATCATGATATGCAATCTCGTTTGCAATTACCGTATCTCCTATCTGAAGCCTTTCGTCTAGTGCTCCGGCAACTCCTGTCAAAATAATATGGGTAACATCAAATCTATCAATCATTATTTGAGTAGCAATTGCCGCGTTAACCTTGCACACACCAGAAAATGCTGCTACAACATCAACGTTCTCAAATTTGCCTGAATAAAAGTCTATCTTTGCATGCCTAATCGTTTCTCTACTGTCAATCTTATTTACAAATGGCATTATTTCTCTTTCTGTTGGACCTATTATTCCAATTCTCACTTTATTCTTTCCCCCAAACGCTTTGTTGTGCATAATGATGCTCCTGATTTCATATAACGGATTATCACACCCGACACCTCTGAACCGGACTACAAAGGCCCTCTTCCTGGCGGAGCGATCCTAACGGTGAAGGGATGTGGTTTAGCCCATATAGGTACCCGGAACCTGATATGGGTTGATTATGTGAATATTGTCTCTCTTAGGTTTAAATCACTAATTATAACGCTGCTTCATATATGCGAGAACTGTCCCCCCATGGATGATAGCCTGTACCGATAAACTTAAATCCATACTTCTCATAATATCCAATGTGGTCTGTACAGAGGTATAAGTGAGAAAAGCCTCCTGCTTTTGTGTCTATCTTTGCCTGTTCTAACAGAAGAGAACCATAAGCATTTCCCCTGTATTCTTTTTCAATATATATGGCACAAACCCACGGGTATAAATCCATACGGCTAATAAAATCGTTTGTTATAAGACCTGCGCAACCAATTATTCTATCATTATCCATCAACAGATACCACTGCGGCAATGGACTCGGGGTAGTAATACAATTTGATATGCAGTCATCATAGACCTTCATGCTATTTGGGGATGCCCATTTGCTCTGAAAGTATTTAATTGCTTTATCTTTATACTCAGGAGATTTTTTTATAGATATGACTTCCATTTCCTTCACCCCTTTATGGTATGCAAACATTTTTTAACCTCCACCTTTGCATCACCCTTCTTCATGCGGCTACTTCTTGAACCCGCTTCGTGACTTTGCTATCTGCACCCTTGCGCTATCAGAAATCTTTCTTTAAATAAACCATATCGACCAATTGAACTCCATCCTCATAAATAGGGTGGTCATAGTTATTTGTAAAGAAATTTTCAACTTTATGGGATACTTCAAATCCACAATGTTCATAAAATGAAATTATCCACGGAATGTCTCCTGTACCGACTAATAGTGTTTTACACTTATCCTTGCAGTACTCAAATATATAACTTATTAGGGATTTTCCATAACCTTTTCCGCGATATTTTTCATATGTAGCTAAGTTTTTCAGCTCACAGGTATTTTCATCTTCCTGCGTTACTACACAAATGCTTTTTAAATCTCCATCATATAGGGCAAATACTTCTCCCCGTTCTAAATATTTATCAATCATGTCTTCTTGTTCATCTGCTAGTAGTAGTAAATCTAAAAAAAGCTTTTTATTTCCTTTAATGGGCTTGACTTCCACTCTTAACCCCTCCCATAAGATAAATATCCTCTGTACTACCTTTTGACTTTAGCTATCAACTGAATAATATTAAAATACTTCCCACCCTCAGCTTCCATCATTTTGATGTCCTCAGCAGCAATGGGATGATCACTGGCCAGCCATTCTTCCCAAGCCTGTCTGCAACAGCCCATTTCACGAATGTCCATTACTTCAATGCCCTTTGTATTCTTCCATAAATCTTTCCACCAATCAAGAGAGTGCAAGGTTCTTTCTATCTCGCTATTCCAAAACGGTTGCATTTCACTGGGGACATTTTTCCCGAATTCGTATTTTAAGCCGGGAATAGCCACGGCGATATGCCCTTCCTTTTTCACAAAAGGAATGAGCGATGGAAGCATTTCCGCCGTATCACCAAAATAATGGTATGCGTCAACGGTGAACAACAAGTCGAAATATCCGTTTGCGAAAGGTAAGCCTTTGGTTGCGTCTGCAAAAATTGGAACAGCCTTTTCATCAATTCCAACGGACTCAAAACGCTCATAGTTTTCAGTTGGTGAAATCCAAAGGTCGGCGGCAAAAACAGACACACCGTATTTTTTTACTAACAAAAGCGTGGAAAGGCCGCACCCGCAGCCGAGGTCAAGAATTCGCATATTCTCATTAATGTTCAGGTGTGACGCCAATTCCTCTGCTAACCGCATGGCGTTTGGCCCCATCATATTGGCTTTAAGGAACTCAACATTTTTATTATTTGACATAAACTGGTTTGTAAATGTATACATGGCATTCATCCTTTCTTATTCTGCCAACTGCAAAAAATAATTTTTATTCATCAAGATCTATAATCATTTTTTTGCAATAAACGCATTTATAACACTTTGCCTTTGGCTGAGATGAAAATTTAGTAGAAAAATTAGTTTAGTTCACAGATCATAAGATATTCTTCTTCTAACTCTTTAACTATCTTAAATCCAACCTTTTCATACATACTAACAGCATAATTATCCTTCTGAACAGCTAAAGATGCTTTCTTATATCCCCGCTCTTTTAATAATTCCAACATTCTGCGCATAAGAGCAGTACCTACGCCCATATTCCTATATTTTTTGTATAATGAAATTGCAAATACAGGAGTATATTCATCAACATTGCCAAAACCTTTCACCTCACCAGATAATATCCTGGTCCATACAGCACCAACAACCTTACCATTTATATCAGCTACAAGGCAACAATCATCTGGTTTCCCAAACCCATCAATGAATACCCTCAGTTCTGGCTTATTTATTATATCTTTAGGCAAAAGATTTTCTTCATCCCTTTGAAAAATTGCTTCATATAAAAAGTCTTTAAGAAGATATATCTCAGAAGATTTAATTTCTCTTATTTCATAATTCACCATTTTCCCCCCAACTAAAGCAGGTTATCTATCTTATAAAAGCACAAGAACATAATTAGTCCTTAGGTAAATATGGCTCAAAGATAAGATATCAAAACATTTAAAAAAACATATTCACCGAAATTTTCTTTAATTCTACTCGGATATTTTACTACATTGGTTTTAAATTCAAATTCAGTCTACCTATTATTTTCTCTAACCTTCTTTTTTTTGCATCATCAGATTTAGCTTCTAAATATAGCTTCGTATAGGTTTTTCTAACAGAAGGCGACATAGACTGAAAATTTGTTAATGCCGTTTCCTTGTCTTTTATTAGTTCTGTAAACATTTGTACGTCCTCTTCTGAAATAGGTGTTGACTTTGGGGCATCCCACATTCCATTTCTCTTTGCTTCTTCAACTTTTATTCGGCCAAAGTCAGTCATTAACCCTTCAGATTCTAGCTTTCTTGCGAGATTCTTATTTTTATCTGACCATTTACTTCCTTTTCTTCTGATTGAAAAGTATTTTACGTATTTTGTTTCGTCAATACTTAGCATTTGTCCGTCAATCCAACCAAAACACAGTGCTTCTTCAAGAGCTTCACTAGCCTTAAGCGTTTTCAAACCGGCATGTTTACTGAATACCAACCAAACCCCACCACTAGTGGTACAATTGTTAGATAACCAATTTCGAAAATCCATTCTTGATTCAAACAAGATTTGTTCCAAACTTATGCACCATCCTTCATATCATCACTATATAATAAAAACTCAGGAAATCTCCAAAGATAGGGCCTGATATGTGTCGCTTCTGTATATATCGTCTCTCTTAGGTTTAAATCACTTGCAAACTCCACATAGAAGTTTGTACACCATACAAAAATTTGTTGATTAATTATTTCAATTTGGTATAATAATACTAAAGAGACCGCCACAAATGTGGTTGCCTCGTTAACGGTTAGTTAAATGTATAACCAACCCTGCAAAGGCACTGCAGGGTGGTTTTTTTTGCTAATTTTTCTTTTTATGAAAATTCAGCAAAGCTATAATCAACATGCCGAACATAAGCATAACACTCATGGACTCATATATACTCATAGCCTCACCTTGTATGATATAGTAGACAACTAAATCATACATTCCTTTCAAATATTTGCGCTCACTTCATGGTGTTTATCAGATTTTGAAAGCTGAAGGAGCGTAGCGACTGAAGCTTTCAAAATTCGACCGGCTTCTTGCCGGTATAGACTTATCCGATATAATGGATTTAGGCACTGTGGACTTTTTATAGCCACCTATAGCTTTGACTATTCTAAGGAGTGTATTGCCACAGTTTTATCTAAATCATTTATAGTTGGATAAGTTTTAAATTTTTATCTCCCGCAAGTCTATGAGGATAAAACTAAGTGGGTCAAAACAGTTGCCTAATAATTCTTAAGGATGTGATCCCATGATTTATGTTGGCATTGATATTGCCAAGCAAAAGCACTTTGCCGCTGCCATGACTGCTGATGGCGAAGTCCTAATCTCACCTTTCGGTTTCACTAATGATGCTGAAGGATTCAATCTCTTCCTTTCGAAGATTAAATCCTTCGAAAAATCAGACACCCTGATCGGTCTTGAATCAACCTCTCACTATGCCGAAAACCTCATATGCCATCTTTTTGACCTAGGCTACCGCATTTCAGTAATCAACCCGATCCAGACATCAACCTTGCGGAAAACCAACATCCGTAAAACCAAGACCGATAAGGTGGACTGCCTGCTCATCATCAAGTCGATGATTGTAAACAAACCC